>JAYUYU010000749.1:0-9817 GCA_043752365.1 Myxococcales bacterium
TTGTCGCCCAGCCGCGCGCTCTTGGCCGTGGCTTGCACGAGCTTCATCGACCGTCGTGGTGCGGCACCCGAACCCGAACACTCGGGCCTGATCTTGCTGGACGCGCTGTTGCCCGAGCCGCGCGAGCTGCGGCGCTTTTCCGCCCTGGAATTGGCGCAAGTTCCGATTCAGTCGAGCCTCGAGTTCGCCACGGACCGGCTCGTGCTCTTCAAAACTCAGACGGCGCTCGGCGCGAACGGAGACAACCAGCTTTACTCGCTGGATTTGAACACGGGTGCGACGGCCTTGCTCGCTACCGCCGCGCGCGACGAAAGCGGCCTCGGCTTCGGGATTGCATTCGGTGGCATGAGCTGTCGCGCGGGCTGCGCTGACCCTTGCTTCGTTGCCGACCTTTCGCGCGGTAAGCTGCTGCGCTTCGGCGTGGACGACGCCGCGCTCGTGCCCCAGACCCCCGTGGGCATCGATGGCGCCGGCCTGCCGCCGACCGGTCTCACGCCATTCTGGTGAACGCTTACGCGGAGCGCAGGCGAACGCGAAACACCGCGCCGCGCTCGCTGGGGCCGAGGCTCAGCGTTCCGCCCATGCGCGAGACCGCGTGGCGCACCAACACGAGGCCCAGCCCGGTGCCGCGCTCGCCCTTGGTGGTGAAGAATGGTTCGAAGATGCGCTGCCTCAGCGACGCCGGCACACCAGGACCGTTGTCGCGCACCGAAATGCGCGCCTCACCCGAGGCAGAATACACGCGCACCAGCACGTGCCGTTTGTCTTGGCCCAGCGTGGCGTCGAGCGCGTTTTGCACCAAGTTGGCGACCACCTGCTCGAGCAGGGCCGCGTTGCCCCAGCCGCGCGCGCTGGGTTCACCGGCAATTTCGATGCGCGTGTCGTGGGGCCGGACCGCCGCTACGGCTCGCTCTGCCACGCCCCACATGCCGACTTTTTCCAGCGTGGGTGGCGCACCCTTCACGAGCGCCGAGACGGCCGTCATCACGTCTTGGATGCGGCGGAGCGCGATCACGGTGTCGTCGATCGCACCTTTGTAGTCTTCC
This sequence comes from Myxococcales bacterium, assembly GCA_043752365.1. Classification (GTDB taxonomy): domain Bacteria; phylum Myxococcota_A; class Polyangia; order Polyangiales; family Polyangiaceae; genus PMG-095. Next base: position 1,047 of record JAYUYU010000749.1, read on the forward strand.
TCGCTGAGCGGCAGATGCGCGACTTCGCGCAGGCTTTCCACGTTGGCCAGCGCCGCCGCCAGCGGGTTGCGAATTTCGTGGCCAATCGTGGCCAGCACGCTTTCGATCAGCGGCGGTGGCACGCTGGGCCGGTCGCGATCGAACACATCGCGCGAGCGTGCCACGTGCTCTTGCTGCGCTCGAAAGCGCTGCAGGCACGCGACCACGTCGGCTGCGACGATTGGTCGCTGTAGCGTGAGCTGAGCGCCGGCCGCGATGGCCTCGCTTTCGGAGGCCCCGCGCGGAATTGTCACGATGGCCTGCAGCGTCATGCCGTGTGCGTTGATGCGCCGCAGAAAGTCCAGCGCGCCCGGCGCGCTAGCGTCCAAAATCGCCAGACGCGGCACGTAGCCGCTCGACTCGGCCGTGGCGGCGTCGCTGATGGGCACGACCGTGAAGCCGTCTTCTTCGATGGCTCGCACCAGCGGCACGACGTCGGAGCCTTGTCCGAGCAGCAGCAGTACCGACGAGTCGGACAGCTGGAAGACACCGCTATCGACCTCGTCACCTGGAAAGTCGTGTGGATGGAGGGAGGCCGGGCGAAACGGCTTGGGCAGGCTTTTGGGGGTGCTCTCCATCAGTGCTACGACGGCGCTTGCAGTACGGCCATCCTCAAGCCCCCGTTTAGGGTCCGGGCGGTCCGACAGCGTATTCCGGCGGATCACGCCAAAAAGTCCGGCTTGGTGGCATGTCTCATTTTGAGACCCGGCCTCTTGCCGAGGCACCGGGCGAATGAGGTAAATGGCAGGCCCCGATGATCGACGAGAACGCGTTTGGCCTGTTGGTCTCCTATTTCAGCATCGAGGACGAGGAGTACGAGGGTGAGCGCGCTGAGTTCATCGAGCGTTACGCCACGTTCAGCGCGCTGATTCGCGACCGCCTGACCGAGAAGCCTCCCGGTTCTTCGGCCCGCGCCATCGACCTCGGCTACGCCTTTTACGTCGAGCTGCCCGACGGTGAACAGCAGGCGGACCTGATCGGCTGGCTGCGCGATATGCGCGCCACCCTCGCCGAGCACGACTACGCCACTGCGGCCATGCTCACCCACGGCAGCTGCTGGGTCGACGAGCAGGATCCGCGCCCCGACATCGTCGATTGCGGCAGCGTGAAGCTGTTTCGCGCCTCGCGGCCCAGCGAACCCTTGCGCCGCTCGCTGCTAGCCGAAGCGGCGACCCACGGCGACGAAGAGCTGGGCGTCGAAGGCTGGGGCCCCGGCCTGTACCTCGACTTGGAGGCTGTCGAGGCTCTTGGCAGAAAGCCCAAGAATACCCCGACGATTCTGCGTAGTGGCGGCGCCGAGTTCTTTCGCGCGGGCTCCTGAACTATAGCCGAACCCGTGACCCGTCCGCTTCGCATCGGTGTTTTGGCATCCCACGAGGGCACGACCCTCCAAGCTATTTTGGACGCCTGTGCAGCGGGAGAGATTGCGGCGCGCGTCGTGACCGTGATCAGCAACAACTCGGACTCGGGCGCGCTGCGCCGAGCCCACGCGGCCGCCGCAGTTGGCGTTCATCTGTCGAGCAAGACGCACCCCGAGCCGGGCGCACTGGACGCCGCCATCATTCTGGCCTTGACCGAGCAGCAGGTGGACGTAGTCATGCTGGCCGGCTACATGAAAAAGCTCGGGCCCGCGCTGCTAGAGCGCTACCGGGGCCGCATTTTGAACACCCACCCGGCGCTGCTGCCCAAGTTCGGCGGGCACGGCATGTACGGCATGCGCGTTCACGAAGCCGTGCTGCGCGCCGGCCAGACCGAGTCCGGCCCCAGCGTGCACCTGGTCGACGCCGAGTACGATACCGGGCGTGTGTTGGCGCAAGCTCAAGTGCCGGTCGAACCAGGCGACACACCGGATTCGCTGGCGGCGCGTGTGCAGGAGCGCGAGCGTCGCCTGGTCGTGACGGTGCTCGGCCAAATCGCCCAAGGCGAGTTCGCCTTGGACGGACTGCCTGCGCGGCGTTCCCCCCACGATTGAACTCATGGCAAGTCAGCAAGTAGTCGGCTTTGGGCGGGGCTTCGTGGTGCTGTTCGGCGCTGCGCGCCGCCTGCTGGGCATGCCGCGCGCTTGGCCGTTCTTGATCGTGCCGGCGCTGGTGTTCTTGCTGCTGGAAGCCGTTTTCATCGGCCTGTCGTGGCGCTTCGTGAAGCCATGGGCAGGTGAATACTTGGCGGGCGTCAGCTGGTTGCCGAACGCTTTGGCCGTTGGTGCGTCTTGGCTGGTGGCGGCGCTTGCGGTGGTGCTGGGCTGGCTCGTAGCCGTGTTCCTGGCGCCCGTGTTGAGCGCGCCCGCGCTCGAGCGCATCGTTGGCATTACAGAAGCCGACCTGCAGGCGCCGCCGCGGGAGCCGCTCGGCTTTTTCGCCGAGTTTTGGTGCGGGGCGCGAGCGCTGCTGCTGAGCTTGGCCGTGACGTTGCCGGTCGTGCTTGCTTTGTCCCTGCTCGAGCTTTTGGTGCCGCCGCTCGCGATCGTAATTACACCGCTGAAGCTGCTACTGGGCGCGCTGGGTGTGGCTTGGGGGCTGTTCGACTACCCGCTCACGTTGCGCGGCATGGGCACGCGCCAGCGCTTTGCCTTCATGAGCCGGCACTTCGCGGTCGTGCTGGGCTTTGGTAGCGCGTTTTCCCTGGTGTTTTGGCTGCCTTGTTTGGGCTTGCTCGTGCTGCCGATCGGCGTGGCGGCCGCGACCCAGTTGTACTGGGAAATCGAGCGGGCTCAGTAGTCGCTGCTTGCAGCTTTGCCACTCTTCCCCACTTCCGCGGGCGACTTTGGCCCGACTCGGCTAGAAAGCGCACATTCACCTCCGAGATTTGCTCGAGCTTCAGCGCCGCTGCCACGGCCGTCACCGCCTCGCCGAGAGCGTGGGTGACGGGTTTCTGTACCTGCAAAACCCTTTCTTTCGTCGGGTGCGCGACGCCGCGCTCCGCGCTGGCTTTCGCTTCACGCTGGAGGACGCAGGCGCGTACTACGGATTTCCGCTCGTCCACCTCGACACTATCTTGAGCCTCAGGCGGATTCCTTACCGACCGAGCTTGACGGCGCTGCGACACTTGGAAGAACGCCGCCCGGGTTTTTTCACGTTGGCAGATTTACAAAAGAACCGCCCGACGCCGAACTACCTGTTGCACGAGTCCGCGCATGCCGTGGCGTTTCGCGCTTTGTTCGGTCGGCCGCGCGACGTGGGCGTTGCCCTGTCCGAGCCGAGCGCGCTCGTGAAGTTGATGCTGGGCGAATCGTTCGCGATGACGGCCGAGTACTTTGCGGCGTGCGCCGTGCGGGGTCAGCCGCACGCTTGGTTCTTCTCGATTAGCTCTTACCGGCATCGCACACAGAAAAAGAAGGCCGTGGGGCAGCTGCTGGAGCGGCACGGCTTCGACTTCGTGGGGCGCGCAGTCTTGCTCGCGTTTCTGTACAACAACTTCCTCGTCGACAGGCTCGACAGGCGCCAGCTCGCCGCGCTGGCAGACCTGGCCGACTCCGGTATTGCCCGCCGCATGAGCCCCACGGCGCTGCGGCAACTGGGCGCAACCTTGAAAGGCTTGATGGTCATGAGCCCCGAGTTCCGCTACGACACTTCGCGCCTTTTTCTGACCATGTTTGGCCGCTCACGGAATATTCGCCGCGAGCTTTCGGCCGATCCGCTGGCACTGCTCCGCGCTGACCCGCAGGCTCAGGCGGCGCTTTCGAAGCTGGTTCAAGTGCTGGGCTAAAGCCCTGACGAAGGGCGCAAGACGCGCTATGAGGAGGCGCTTGGAGTTCAACAGCCTCACCCTGCTGCTCGCGCAAATCGCCGTCGTCATTTTGGTGTCGCGCGCGCTCGGCCTGGTTGCGCGGCTGATGGGCCAGCCGCTCGTCATCGCTGAAATGGTCGCGGGCATCGTGCTCGGGCCTTCGCTGTTCGGGCTGCTCTTTCCTCATGCCTTCGCCACGCTGTTCCCGCCGACGTCCTTGCCGATTCTGAAAATGCTCAGCCAATTGGGGCTGGTGCTGTTCATGTTCCTGGTGGGGCTCGAGCTCGACCCAGCTTTGTTGCGTGGTCGGCGCCGCGCCTCCATCCTGATCAGCCACACCAGCATCGCCCTGCCGTTCGTGCTGGGCGTTGGGGGTGCGTGGTGGTTGCGCGACGGCTACGCGCCTCAGGGCGTCGCGTTCCTGCCGTTCGCGCTGTTCATGGGCACCGCCATGAGCGTCACGGCGTTCCCGGTGCTGGCCCGCATTTTGACCGAACGCGGGCTGATGCAGTCGCGGGTCGGCGCAATCGCGATCGCCTGTGCGGCCGTCGACGATGTGACAGCCTGGTGCCTGCTGGCCGTGGTGGTGGCCATAGCGCATGCACAGGCCGCGACCGACGCGTTGTGGACGGTCGGGCTGGCGCTAGTTTTTTCGGCGTTCATGCTGCTGGTGGCTCGGCCTTTGCTGCGACGCGTCGGGGCTCGCGTCGCCAAGCACGGTCTGGGGCCGACCACTTTTGCGGGCGTCTTGGTGCTGTTGCTCGTCGCCGCTGGCATCACCGAGGCCATTGGAATTCACGCCCTGTTCGGCGCCTTCTTGCTCGGCGCAGTGCTGCCTAAAGAAGACGGGCTGGCCAAGCTGTTGACCGAGAAACTCGAGTCGGTGGCAGTCGTGCTGCTGATGCCCTTGTTTTTCGCCTTCAGCGGCTTGCGCACGAGCATTGGTCTCGTCAGCGGGTCCGAGCAGTGGCTCGTCGTCGCCGCGCTGATCGGCCTGGCCACGCTCGGAAAGTTCGGCGGCAGCACCGTTGCGGCGCGGCTCACCGGTATCCGCTGGCGCGAAGCCAGCGCCATCGGCGTGCTCATGAACACGCGCGGGCTGATGGAGCTCATCGTGCTGAACGTGGGGCTCGAAGTAGGCGTCATTTCGCCGACTTTGTTCACCATGATGGTGCTGATGGCGCTGGTCACGACCTTCGCCACCACGCCCGTGCTGCGCTGGGTCTATCCAGACCGCGAGCTTCTGCGCGAGACGGACAGCGCGTTGCTCACGCGGACTTGAGGCTCGCCAGCACCTCGCGCGTCAGCTGTTCGCTGTACGGGTCGCGGTCGAGCTGGCCCGGCGCCCAGCCCAGCAAGAAGCGATAAAAGTCGACCCAAGCCAGCGGAAGTAAGGCGCGCCACTCTTGCTCCAGCGCGTCGACGTCCACAGTTTCGGCGCACGGGTTCGCGCGCACGGCAGCTCGTAGCTCGCGGAAATAGTCGTCCAAGTAGGCCGGCACTCGGGCTGCGCACTCGCGCGGAGCCAGGCAACTGCTCAAAAAATACGCGACGTCTTTCACCCCTACGCCGCCGCCTGCGTACTGAAAGTCGACCAACGCCACTTCGGCGTCCGCCCGCGCGAAGCAGACGTTCTCGAGCTTGGCGTCGCCGTGTACCAGCGTCTTCCAGCGCGCGGCGTTGAGCGCGTTGTCGAGCCGTGGCGCCGCCTGACGAAGCGCGTCGTGCTTCATGGCCAGCAGCTCGTCGGGCCGCGTGCCGAGTTGCCAATACGTGCCGACCTTCCACAGGCCTTCCGGCGCTGCACCCAAGAAGCGCGCGTGAAATCTGGCCAGCCAGCGCAGCGTCGCCAGAATGTCGGAGCCTTTGGCGTGCGCGCGGCGCTCCGAAAACCCGCTAGCGTCCAAGTCTTCGAGCACGAACAGCCAACCGCTGTCTTCGGCCAACAGCTTCACGGCGAAGGGGACGCGGCAGCTGGGTGGCTCGCTGCAGCGCGCCGCGTAGCGCGTGTAGAAAGCCTTTTCGACATCGTACGAGCGCAGCTTGCGCCGATGCGAGCGGCTGGCGTCGTCGCGCGGCGGCCTCACCCATTTGACGACCACCGGCGACAGCTGCGTCCCCGAGCGAAGCTCGGCGCGCCAGAGCTCACCGTAGCCGCCCCACAGGGCCTGCAGGCGCTCGCCGAGCGTTACTTGGTCGGCGCCCGTGGCGCGACGAATCCGTTCGGCAAGCACCGCGGGATCCAGCGAGTCAACGCTAGGCTTCGGCTTCGGAATGACGCCACGTAGCACGTTGCGTGGCGCCCACAAATCCCGCACGATGCCTGAGGTTTTGCCCGTGAGCCAAACGCGCGTCGTCGTTATCGGAGCCGGGCTGGCTGGCCTTACGGTAGCGGCGCGGCTGGTGGCCGCTGGGCGTGACGTGTTGGTGCTGGAAGGGGCCGAGCGCGCTGGCGGCCAAATCGAGACCTTTCGTGAAGCTGGGCTGGTGGTGGAGCTAGGGGCGGAAGGTTTCGTGGCGCGCAGTCGGGCGCTGCCGACGCTAGCGGCATTGCTGGACCTCGAAGGCGCGCTCGCCGACCAACTGAGCACCGACACGTACGCGGTCGAAGGGGCCGAGCTGGTCCTGCTCCCGCCCGGAGAGGCCGCGCGGCGGCTCGGTTTTCAAGTGCCGCCCGAAGAGCTGGGGCGTGGCATCCGCTCGTTTGCGCTCGGCATGGGCCAGCTCATCGACGCGCTACAGGCTCGTGTCGGCTCGGGGCGCGTGCAGCTGGGCACGCCCGTAGCGTCGCTGCAGCGGCAAGCGCAGGGCTTGGCCGTGCAGCTTGCAAACGGTCGGAGCGAAGTCGCAAGCTCGGTCGTGATGGCGGCACCGGCCCGGGTTGCCGCTCGGCTTTTGCAGCCGCTCGGGCTGCCTGAAAGCGCGCCGTTGGCCAGCGCGCCGTTACTCTCCAACGTGAGCGTCAACTTGCTGTACCAGCGGGCTCAGTTTCAAAGCTACCCAAGCGGCAGCGGTCTGATCTTTCCGGATGAGTTTGCTGACGTCGGCCTGCGCGCGTTGAGCCTCGTCGACCACAAGTTTGCTGGCCGCGTTTCGGCCGAGCAAGCGCTGCTACGGGTGTTTTTTCGACCCGTCGCCGACGCGCTCAGCGCCTGGAGCGACGCGCAGTTTGCCAGCGTTGCGGCTCAGGCCATCGCGCGGGTCCTGCCGGTGCAGGGCGACCCCAGGCGCAGCTGGGTTTCGCGCTGGGCCGACGCCTTGCCGGTGTTCTCGGCCGCGCACAAGGCTCAGGCTGCAGCCGTGGACACGGCGCTTCAAGCGCTGGGCATTCACGTTGCCGGCTCGGCCTTTCACGGCGCCGGTATCGATGCCGCGGTCGCTTCGGCCGAAATTGTCGCAGCGCGCCTCGGCGGCTGAGCGCCACGGCCGCTTCGGCTCGACAGCAAGCGCGGCTCGGGACAGCATGCGCTCGATGCGCACTGCCTTTAGCTGGTCCGACGAGCGTGAGCCGCACGCTGACAGGCGCCGGCGCATGCTGCAGCAGTACCCGCAAATAAAGCAGTTGTACGGCCCGTGCTGGCGCACCAAGTATGTGTGCACCGCGCTAGTCGCAGCGCAGCTGGGGCTGGCTTTTTCGCTGCGCGAGGCGCCCTGGTGGCTGATCTTGCTCGTGGCCTACGGCGTGGGCGGCGTGATCAACCAGGCGCTCCTTCTGGCCATTCACGAGCTGAGCCACAACCTGGCGTTTCGCAAGCCCAGCCACAACCGCGCCTTTGCGATGTTCGTGAACCTGCCCGTCGGCGTACCGGTCGCTGAAACGTTTCGTTACTATCACCTGCTGCACCATACCCACCAGGGTGATGAACGGCTGGACACGGACCTGCCGACCGAACTCGAGGCGCGCATGCTGCGGCACACGCTGACGAAGTTGGTCTGGCTCGCCGGGCAAGGCTTTGCGTACGCCTTGCGCCCGCTGTTCGTGCATCCGAAAAAGCCAAGCCCGAGCGAGCTACTGAACCTGGTGCTCCAGCTGGGGTTCAACCTGGCCGTGTTCTACTTTTGGGGCGGCAAGGCGCTGGCGTACCTGCCCATCAGCTCGCTGATCGTCATGGGCTTGCACCCCATCGCAGGCCACTACATTTCCGAGCACTACGTGTTCCGCGAAGGGCAAGAGACGTACTCGTATTACGGGCCGCTCAACGCCTTGGCCTTCAACGTGGGCTACCACAACGAGCACCACGACTTTCCGTACATTCCGGGCTCGCGGCTGGAACGCTTGCGCCAAACGGCGCCGGAGTTTTACGACGGTTTGTACCAGCACCGCTCGTGGGCAGCCACGCTATGGCGCTTCGTGAGCGAGCCGCAGCTCGGCGGCTACAGTCGTATCAAGCGGAGGCGCGGCACCGCCGCTGTCGGCGAAGCGAACGGCCCAGCCTAAGGCATCGACGCCTGCCGTTTCAGGCAGCTTGGGCTCCTCAGCCAGGCGTCACGGCGCGCGTGACTTCGTCAATCGCTGATCCGTATCGGGTCGGTGTACACTTCGGGGGCCGCCTCTTGCCCGTCCACTGAGCTCGAGCTTGCCTCCTGGCGTTCCAGGGTGTCTGCCATTTCGGGCGTGATGCCCAAGAAAGTGGCTGGGTTCTGGCCCTTTTTGGTAGCGAACATTTGTTCGTACTCCGCGTCGCTGAGCAGGTCCTCGTACTTCTGGCCCATGACACGGAAGTGGTCCGTCAGAGTCGCGAACAGAGTGCGGCGGTCGATGTCCTGGTCCCTGAACTGCTTGCCCAGTTTCTCGCGCTCGTCATACGACCAGCCAGCAACCTCGACCAGTCGCTTGCGCGCGGGGTGGCTGGGGCCGAGCTTGAGGTCCAGCGCTAGGCCCAGTTGGTCCATCAGCAGCTGCCGGGCATCGCACGCGTCGGTGAGTGCGCACGCGTCGTTCAGCTCCGCGACTTTCGCCTGGAACTCGCGCATGCGCGGATCAGGCTCTTCGGCGGCGGGCTCCG
>JAYUYU010000750.1:0-3934 GCA_043752365.1 Myxococcales bacterium
TGCTTCGTGGGCGGTTGGATAAAGCGCGCACGTTCGGTCATTTGGCCATTTCGAAAGCTACACTCTGGTTTCCAGCTTGGATCGCGGGACTACTTTGCAGTCGCAAGGGTGCTCCGTTGATTCGATGACAGCTCCTCAACCAGCGGCAAAATGGTGATGAAGACTTTCCCCCGCCCGTCTCGACCGCCCGCGGCGTTTGCCGTCCTGGGTCTCATCGGCCTCTGCTCGCTCGGCTGCGCCGCTAGCAAGGACAGCAGTGGCCAGCCTGGAGGTGCTGGGCCAATTGGCGGCACTTCCAACGCCGGCGGTGCTGGCACCAGTGGCAGCGGCGGCACCGGCGTGGGCGTCGACCTGAGCCGTGGGGGTCCCAAGTTGAGGATCCTCACCCAGACCGAGTTCAAGAATGCCGTGGCCGATCTGTTGGGGCCAATCAGCACGCCGCTGGTGCTGCCCCCTGATACGTTCATTGCCGGCTTCACCTCCATCGGTGGCGCAGAGACGGCGATCAACGCGTCCGCGGTCGAGCCGTACGAGACCGCCAGCCGCGCGATCGCGGCTGAGGTTTTTGGAGATAGTGCGCGCTGGCAAACAATTGTGGGCTGTGCGCCGCAAGCCGATCTGAGCGACGCCTGCGTCGTCACCTTCGTTCGAAGCTTTGGCAAGCGGGCCTTCCGGCGCGACCTGACCGAGGTCGAGGCGCAACAGTGGTTTCGGGTAGGCAAAGACGCGGCGGTGCTGGCGACCAGCGCGGCGCATGGCCTCGGGGCGGTCGTCTCCGGACTGCTTCAGTCTCCGTATTTCCTGTACCGCGTCGAGACCAACAAGCTTGACGCCACCAGTGGACGCCTCAAGTACGACGGGCCGTCCATGGCCACTCGCTTGTCGTTCCTGCTCACCGGCCACCCCCCGAACGACGCGTTGCTGGCTGCGGCCGCTGCAGGCCAGCTCGACACCGCCGAGGGCGTGAAGACAGCCGCGGCCCCGCTGCTGAATGACCCGAGCGCCGTTGATCGCATGGCGATATTCTTCAATGAGTTCTCGCGAACCGACCTGGTCTCGATAGTTCCAAAGAGCCCGGCACTGTTTCCGAGCTGGAATCCAGCCCTGCAGAGCTCGATGCTGCAAGGGGCGCGCCTTTTCATCAAAGATGTCGTGCTCGCGCCCAATGCCGACGTGCGCTCGTTCTTCGATAGCAATCAAACCTTCGTGGATGCCGCCTTGGCTCCCATCTACGGCGTCGCGGCCCCGGCCTCGGGCTTCGCGCAGATCACACTTGGTCCAGATGCGCCTCGCGCCGGCATCTTGGGCCAGGCCGCGGTGATCGCAGGCCATTCGCAACCCGATCACAGCTCGCCCACCCGTCGCGGCGTGTTCATTTCGGAAACTTTTCTCTGCCTGACGCCGCCGCCACCACCTGGCGACGTCGTGACGACGTTGCCCCCGGACCTTACCAAGACGGCGCGGCAAAATTTGGACCTGCACCGTACCAAGGATTCCTGCAAGGGCTGCCATGCCCTCTTCGATCCGATGGGGTTCGGGATGGAGCACTTGGATTCGATCGGGCAATATCGTGCGACCGAGCACAACTTACCGATCGACGCCACCGGAACGCTCGACGGCGTGGCGTTCGACGGCGCGGCGCAGCTCGGGGCGGCCATGCGTCAGAGCCAACGCGCAATGACCTGCATGATGAGCAACTTCTATCGCAGCGCGAACGGGCGCAAAGATGCCTCTACAGACTCGGTTCAAATCGACGCCCTCAGCCAAACCTTGGCCTCGAAGGCCTTTGTCTGGCGCGACCTCGTTGCCGAGTTCGTCGCTAGCGAAGCATTCCGGTCGGCACCTCCGGCGCCAGTCCTAGTGGGGAGTCAGTAATCATGGAGCTGCTAAAAAAACTCAGGGTCTCTCGGCGTTTTGCACTGCGCGGCGCGCTCGGCGGCATCGGGGTTGCCATGTGGCTGCCCGTGCTGGACGCCATGTGCAACAACAACGGCGACGCCTTTGCCCAGGGTGCGCCGCTGCCGACGTCGTTCGGAGTCTGGTTTTGGGGCAACGGTCACCACCCAGACGTCTGGACTCCGAAGGCCACCGGCAGTGGCGATGCCTGGCAGCTCTCGCCGAATCTGCAAGATTTTGCCGAGGTCAAGGACGCGATGACGCTGGTGACCGGGCTGCAAATGATGGACGGCGTGTTCAAGGGCCACGGCTGGGGCGCCGCCTACGTGCTCGCGGGCGGAGACGGTCGCCCGTTTACGGTGACTAGCGACATCCCAGGTAATACGCCCGAGTATAGCTTCGAGACGTCCGATTCGACGCAATACCAGCCGACCATCGACCAGACGATCGCGGACGCCCTGCACACGAACGAGCGGTTCAAGTCGTTCGAGACGGGCGTGATCCCCTTCACCGGCGACGTGGCCATGGGCACGGTTGGCAGCAACCTGGCGCACCGCGGCCCCAACGACTTCCTACCGCCAAGGCGCGACCCGACGACGATCTTCAACGATCTGTTCGGTGCAGACCTTCCGATGCCGCCCGTCGCCGGCGTACCCTCGGACATTCAGTTCAGAACGCGCCGCAGCGTGCTCGACGCGGTGATGCAAGACGCAACCCGCTTGAAAATGACCCTGGGCGCGGCAGACGCCAAGCGCATCGATTCCCACCTGGACGGCATTCGTACGCTCGAGATGCGTATTCCGGCGGACGGCACAGGCGGCACAGGCGGCGGCATGACCGGGTGCACGAAACCCGAAGCACCGCCCGCGACGCTCGCGGACATGACGGCGCAAAGCCAGACGATCAATCGCCTGCTCGTGACTGCCCTCTCTTGTAATTTGACGCGCGTCTACTCGCACATGTGGTCCGGTGCTCGCAGCGACAGCACGTATCCAACCATCAAGATCGACGGGGCTCATCACGCCTACACCCACGGCACCGATGGGCAGGAACCAAGAGCCATCGAAAAATACATCATGAGCCAGTATGCAGACCTGGCGAAGGTGATGAAGGCGACGCCCATGGGTGCCGGAACGGTCCTCGATCAAACGCTGATTTATGGCATCAGCGACCTCGGGGAGCCTAGTAGTCACGTCATGGCGGACTGGCACATCGTGCTGATGGGCCATGGCGGCGGAAAGCTTCCCGGCAACCGCCACGTACGCCTACCCGGACGCAAGGTGACGGAGCTCATGCTCACGATGCAGCAGGTGATGGGCCTGAACGTGACGAGCTATGGCAGCTGGGACAAGACCAGCACGACCGTGCCCGAAATCTTGACTTGAGAAACGTGGACTCGCCTGCGGCGGGGTAACGTGAACCTGCCTGCGGCGGGTGACGTGGACCCGCCTGCGGCGGGGTGACGTGTAACGCACATAACAAAGCAGAGCTGACGCGCTGAGGCTCCTGTAGTCAGGCCGTGTTCGCGGCGGGCCCCCTCGTGCTACGAGCGGCGTCTGCGTCGCCATGCCTCGCTCGTCTAGCCGCCCCGAGAAGCCGAATGCCGCACTGAGTCGCGCGCAGGGCGACGACGTGCTTCGCTACTGGCTGGCGGCGTTGAAGTTGGAAGAAGCCCTGCAGGCTCGGCCTGCGGCACGCGCGAGCGCGAGCGGCGCCCGTGTGCCGCGCTTGGACCAGCCGACGCCAGGGCAGGACTATTTCAAGTTGCCGCTCGATGCGGCACTGGCCGAGCTGCTGACGAAAGAGACGCAGCTGACCAGGCCGTTCGACGGCGAGCTGTGCGGGTTCTTCGAGACGTGGTTACACGGTCAGTACCGGCACCGCGAGGATGAGAGCGAGCTTTCGCACTTGGTGTGCTTTCCGGTCGTGCATCTACCGCGGGGGGAGCTCGGGGGCCTGCTGCGCTGCGGGGTGCGCTTGCGTTTCGGCAGCGGCGACTCGCAGCCATTTCGGGCGCCCACGCGCGCCGAACGACAGC
>JAYUYU010000751.1:0-3923 GCA_043752365.1 Myxococcales bacterium
TCCGCCTCGGAGACGCTTGGCGAGGGGCAAGCTGCCGCGAAAAGCGGCAGCTGGGGTGGGCATCCAACCAATTCGGTGACGCCCACTACCCAACAACTATGGAACAATTCCGATCACTTACGCACGCCGGTCACGCCTTACCGCTGGATCAGGGATCGAGCCCTCAGCGACGGTCATGACGGCCACAGGAGCGCCTCGAACACGCTACGCCTGACGATGGTGGCAGGATGCCGTGCCGGCCCGCGCCCTCGAAGCTGAGCCTCGGCAACTCTCCAAAACTCCGCCGCGGTTGGAGACCAACCTGCTGGCCTTCCGGCTGAGAGCTAACTACTTGGCTTCGAGCGCTTTACGTCAGCCACGTCTTGGGCCCGACCACACGCTTGCTTTTGATGAGAGCAGAACGACCAATGAAGGGAATCGCACTCCCTTGTAGGAATGCGCCGGCGTCGTGAAAAGTTTGATTAGGAGATCACGGAAGTCGTCAAACAGCTCAATCATGGCGCGGTCCAGAGACAAAGCGGATTGGAATGTCCCGGCGAGCATAGGCCTCTAGCACCTGCGGTTCATGGGTACGCGGCGATGGCGAGCTCAGCAATTTTGAGACGGAGCGAGCGTGGCAGTACGCCCCAGGCACGCCACAATGCCACACGCGATGCGTCGACGTTTGCATTAGCCTGATTGGCTTGAGTCGTTTCTTTCGAGGTTTGTTGCCGATTCCGATGGCCTGGCGCAAGTTCTGCAATTCGGCAGGAAGTGCACTGCACCATCTCGAGGAACGAGCTACACCTCCCAGTCCGAACGGCTGACCTCCCACCAACGCCGAGGAACGCTCCCGCCTTTCAAGCCATGCCCCACGCCGCACCGATAGCCGTTAGCGAAGATGAGCATCAACGCCGAGCGTTGGCTCGCGTTGGGGACGTCATTGGCGACAAATGGGAGATCGATGCGCTGCTGGGCATCGGCGGGATGGCCGCTGTGTTCTCCGCAACGCATCGTAACGGTAAGCGGGTAGCGCTTAAGATTTTGCACGCTGAAATGTCTCGCTATCCTGAAGCGCGCGAGCGCTTTATCGAGGAAGCGTATGCCGCGAATCGCGTCGGCCATCCAGGGGTTGTTTCGGTGCTTGACGACGGCGTTGCGGACGACGGCTCCGCCTTTCTGGTGATGGACCTGCTGCTGGGAGAAACAGCTCAAGGTCGCCTGCAGCGTTCGGGTGGCAAGCTCGATCCCGCCGAGGTGCTGAGTATCGCCGATCAGCTCCTTGACGTCGTCGCGGCGGCGCATGCGGTCGGCATCGTGCACCGCGACATCAAGCCGGAGAACATCTTCATCACCCAAGAGGGTCAGGTGAAGCTGCTCGACTTCGGTATCGCGCGGATCGCTGAATCACGCCGAACCACGCGGACGCAGATCGGCGCTACCATGGGTACGCCCGCCTTCATGGCGCCGGAGCAGGCGCGAGGACGATGGGAAGAGATCGACGAACGCACGGATATCTGGGCCCTCGGGGCGACGCTGTTCTTGCTACTAACGGGACGGGTCGTGCATCTGGCGGATACGGCGAACGAGGAGCTCCTGGCCGCGATGACTCGGCCTGCGCCCAAGATCGAGACGGTGTTGCTGATCCGCACTGAGCTTGCTTACGTCATCAATACGGCGCTGGACTTCGAGCAGGAGCGGCGCTTCGCGGACGCCAACGCCATGCAGCAGAGCGTACGCGAGGCGTACGCGGCGATGACTACGCCCGGGACGCTCCCCGCTGCACTTCAACCAATTCCAACCCCATTTGCGACAGCGTTCGACCTTGCGCTCGGCAGCGCATCGACGACCTACCGCCCCGTCGCGACCGAGCGGCCTGCGCAAGGCCGGAGCGTCTCACGTGCCAGCGTGATTGGGCTCTTGGCAGTGGCCGCTGTCAGCCTCGGAGTCACGCTGTTCGGCAAGTTCGGGAGCGCACCCGAGGCACCCGCGTCGGAATCGGCAATCACCAGCGCACCTCCCCTGCCGCCGCCCGCAAACCCCGCACCTGCCCCGACGCCAGCGCCAGCCCCTCCAGCAGCTGTGGAAGCAACGACCGTCCGCCTCGGGGACCCCGATCGCTTGGTCGAAGACCTCAAGAGCACACAGGTGCAGTTAGCGGCGCCGCAGAAGACGCAGAAGAGGAGCGCGGAAAGATCGCAGGTTTTGCGGCCTCCGCCGAGCGCTGCAGCCTCGCCACTGCCGGAGCCGGTTGATCCACTCAGCCGTCGCAAGTGATGAAACGTCGAATGCGTCGCTCCATTGTGGGTTGCTTGCTCGTTCCTTCGCTGGCGATCCCGGCCTCGTACAGCTCGGTTCTATTCGCTCAGCAAGCCCAAGCGCGAGACCCAGCAGCTGCAGAAGCGCTGTTCTTGCAAGGGCGTACAGCGCTCGATGCCGGTGATTTCAAAGCGGCCTGCGAGAAGTTCGCGGAGAGCCAGCGGCTCGACCCCGGCGCGGGGACTCTGATGAACCTAGCCACGTGCGAAGAGCAACGCGGGCGGCTGGCGAGTGCCTGGCAGCGCTGGCAGGAGGCGCTGACTTACCTCGCTCAAAAAGACGAACGGGTCGCCTTCGTGAAGTCGCGACTCAAGGTCGTCGAGCCACAAGTCCCTTGGCTCACGATCACAGTGGCCGGCGCGCCCGGCAACACCAGCGTGCTGCGGGATGGGGTGGAGCTCGGCCCAGGCAGCCTCGGGGAAGCGCTACCCGTCGACCCTGGCGACCACGTAATCCTTGTGCGCGCCGAAGGCCACGCGGAACGGCGCTATGAGGTAACGCTCGACAAGGCCGAGCGCGAGCAGGTCAAAGTTAGCCCGGGGCGGCGCTTGCCAAAAGCGCCGCCTTCCATCAGCGCGGACACCACCCCATCTACACCGACGCTTGGGTACGTGTTAGGCGGCGTAGGCATTGCCGGTGTGGCAGCGGGGATCGCGTCGGGGCTCCTCATCAACGACCGTCAGCAGCTCGTCGACGATAACTGCAGCGGCAATTTGTGCAACCCGACGGGGATCGACGCTGCTTCTGAGGGTCGAACGCTACTGATCGCCAATGCGGCCGCTTGGGCCGTGGGCATTGCGGGGCTGGGCGCGGGCGGGTACCTGATTCTATCGCACGACTCGGGCGGCGCCTCGCAGAGCGTCGGTATCGCGTCGGTACCAGGAGGAGCGGGGCTTTCGCTCCGCGGAAGGTTCTAATGCAACGCGCCGCTCACCTTTGGTTACGACTGCTTCCGGCGCTGTTCGTCGGCCTCGCCGCTGCGGCCAGCGCGCCGAGCTGTCTCATCGTCGGGGACTACAAATTCGAAGACAAGAAGCTTGCGAGTACCACTGACGGGACTGGCGGCGGCGGCGGCAGCGGTGGCGAACCTTCTGGTAGTGGCGGCGGTCCCGCCCAATGTGTGCCCGCCACCTGTAGCCAGCTGCAAGCCGAGTGTGGCCGGGTCGGTGATGGTTGCGGAGGCATCCTCGAGTGCGGCGCCTGCGCCGAAGGGGATTTCTGCGGGGGCGGAGGGATCAATCGCTGTGGAACGCTGCCGTGCAAGGCGCTCACCTGCCAGGATTTCGGCGCCAGCTGCGGCATGGTCTCCGATGGCTGCGGTGATTCCCTCGACTGCGGCGCCTGCAACCCTCCGCAAAGCTGCGGCGCGGGCGGAGTTCCGCGGCAGTGTGGTTGCACCCCGATGCTCTGCATGGACATGCAGGTCAATTGCGGCAGCGTCGACAACGGTTGCGGCAGCCCCATCGATTGCGGCACCTGTGTTGCCCCAGCAACCTGCGGCGGCGGGGGAACCCCGAACGTGTGCGGCTGCAAGCCCAAGAGCTGCGAGGCACTCGGCGCTCAGTGCGGCATGGCGCCGGACGGCTGCGGTGGGACCGTCGACTGCGGCAGCTGCTCCGCGGGGG
>JAYUYU010000752.1:0-9761 GCA_043752365.1 Myxococcales bacterium
TTGTGGCCTTTGGTCATGCCTAAACCCGCCTTTCTTTGCCACGATTGACCTCCAACCAAGCTGTTTCGCGCGCGTGCCCTGCGGCTTCAAACGCCGAAGCTCTGCCGAGCGAGGAAGCAACCGCTATGCGCGCGCGCGTTCCGGGGCGGCGCTCGGATTCGCGTTGATGCGCCCCCCTCACGGCCACAGCTCCCGTTCGAGAGTGCTCCGAAGGGCCTTCAGTAGGTGGCGCTCAGACGAACGCGGCCGGTTAAGCTCAAGCCAGTCTTCAGCCTGAACTAGCGCTTCGCATAGTGCTTTCCGCGCCCGCACCACGTGCCCAAAATCATCCGGCCGAAATCCTGCGACTTCGTACGCGGCTAAAAGCCTGTGGCGCGTTTCCGAGCCTTGGACGGCTCGCAGCACGTCCGGCCACCCAAAAACGCTCCCACGAACGCGAGGCAGTTTGCGCGGAGCCGTTTTGATGCCGGTTGAGCGCGAGCCCGTTTGCACGCTAGCCACCCTGTCCCCCGTCCGTCGCGCGCGCGGGTATTCCATCGCTCCGTTCGTTGAGCGCTTCGCGCATTGCTTCCAGCCGGCAAAAAAGGATGTACCCCCAGCCGGCGAGGTCGAGGGCTTCCTGCTGAAGCTCGCCGATCAACTCGCCGGGGTCACGGGCAAAGCTCGCGTCACTGTAGTCAGCCCGGCCAAGCTCAAGCCTGTGCCGGACCGCCGAAGCGAAGTCAGGGAAACGCGCAAGTGGATCCGAGTGCGAGCGTGCCGGCCCCCTAGAGGGAGCCGCACACACACTACTCACGACCGCGCCGGGCACCGTGCCGGGCACACTGGGCACATTGCTCATTTCTTCGCCTCGATCGCCCTTCGAACCTCGAGAGGAACGGATTGAGGGTCCAAGGTCATTGGCTTGGCGTTGCGTGGCCCAGCGCCGACGACCACTGCCGCTCCGAGCAACGTCAGCGCTACCTCGACCCGCTCTGACCCAATGCCCCATTCCACCCTGACGGCGGATCGTAGCTCTCGCACGCCAAGCCCTGGCTTGCCTGCCAAGACGCGAGCGACGGCCGCCGCATCCGCGATGACCCGCGCTTTCGCTCGTTCATCGCGGTCAGGGCGCAAGGCTTCGGGCGGTGAATCGAACGCAGCCGGGAAAAGCGTCTGGCTGGCGCGGTCAATCTTGAGATGAAACTTCCGATCGCGCGGGCCGTGCTTGTTCTTCGCAATCTCGAGTTCAACCAAGTCCGGGTGATTCGGCACCGGACGAAGCGCAACCAGTACCCGAGCGGAGTATTCGACGGCCCCGCTCCATTTGGCCGATGCGAGCGCGCTGGTTTGCTGGCTGGGGTCGTTCGAGCGGTAGGAGCCTCGTCCCTGTTCGCTCGTCGCGATGGCTATTAGGCGGAACTTGGTCGCGACGGAGCGGATCGCACGGGCGCGCGCGGTTACGGCTGAGACTTCCGGCAGCTCCCTTCCGCTCTCTTCGGCCTGGACGTCGACGGCGCAGCGGACCGTCTGCAGCGAATCGATGGCGAGCATTGCGCAAGGGCCCTGCGGGTGGGCCTCTGGGGCGCTCTCGGCGCGTTGTTTGGCAAACGCGGCCAAGTCGGCGGCCGCCGATTCAATGGTCCATGTAGCGTCGTAGATGCGGAGGGGTAGCGTGCCGAGCGCCTCGCGCATTTGGGCTAAAACGGTCGGGTCACGAACCTCGCAATGCTTGCGCGAGTAGCCGCCGCGTTGGGCGAAGCGGGTGACGATATCGTCGGGGTCCTCGTCAACGGCGAGTAGGCCGGCGGCGACGCCGCGCTGCAGGGCAGCGTGTACGATTTGAATCAGCAGCGCCGTTTTTCCAGCGTCGGGAGCGCCCGCAACGTACCAGCGGGTGCCATAGACTGGACCGCCGCCGGTCAGTTCGTCGAGCCCGGCGATGCCCGTAGGCTCGTGAACCAGCGATCCGTCGCGAAGCCAGCCGTCCAACACTTGGCCGATGGTTGCGCCGCTGTGCCTGTCATTCGGCGCCGATGATGCAACCTTGAGACTTCGCACGTTGCCCGGACCGGGAGCAGCTACGGCCGCCGGAGATTCCGCCAGCTCGTCTTCCCCTCCGTCTTCGCAGCGGGTATCCAACCAGTCATAGGCAGTGTCGGCTGCGCCGCCGTCCCGCTCCATGAGGCTCATGGGTTGCCCTCGCTTCGAGCACGAAGCCACTCCAGAACCGCCGGCAGCTCGAACCGTCTAGCCTCGCAAACGAGCAAACAGGGGAGGCCAGTGCGCACTAGACGATCCACCGTGCTGGTCGAAACCCCAAGGGCGCGCGCTAGGCCGTTGCGGTCAAGCAGCTGTCCGCCAGCGACGGGCGCCGCTCGCTCGAGGGCATCCCCTACCGCCTCCGCCACCAGCGCAGCGACCGCGTCCGCCCCGAGCACTACTAGGCGAGCGGTCCCGGATCCGGCGCCGTCTTGGGTTAGCCGAAGTGCTCCAGGGGCGTGGGCGCGAGCGTCTCCACGCCGGATTCGCGGAATTGTGGGTTTCACGTGCCACCGCCTTCCCGTAGTCGCTGCTCGACAAGCGCGATCGTTCCGGCCAGCACCGGCACACCCGCAGCAACGGAGATGAGCTGTTCACGGTGGACCCCGAGCGTTCTAGCGGCGCCTCGTGGTCCGAGTCTCATCAGCAGGCCTGCGACCCGCACCCGCAGCTCGGCAGGCGGGAGCACACCTCGACGTTGGCGGTATTCGATGTCGGTCACGGGCTCTTTTTAGGCCCCGGCCCCGCGTCAGCCCAGGCGCCCTAAAATCCCGACCATTATTCCGACGCTCCGCACGGGGCCTAGACGAGCAGGTCGTCCAAGGCGCTCCGGACCTTCCGAAGCTCCGCTGCGCGGCCCCTCACACGCCTCTCCGCTGCTTTGATCGCTACCCTCCATTGCTCTTTCTGCTTGGGGCCAATGGGCTCGGTCTCAACGACGCCGGCACGCGTATCCACAGGACCGAGAATGGCGGCGGTGGTTTCAAGACCACCGTCTAGGTCCATCTTCGCAATGTCAGTTTGGGAAACGGCACCCCGGCGCAGGTACGCCTCGGCTTCTGCGAGCAACTGTTTGTTCGGACGCCCCTTGCCTTTTCTGGTTCCAGGAAGGGAACGGCCTGTGGAGGCGAATGCCCAGTCGCGATCGACACTTTCCAATTCACCCGCAAGGCTCTGAGCTAGACCACACGCTCGTTCAACGGCCGCCCATTGGTCCCTCCACCCGCAGCTCTTCTTAGCCGCGCCAGCTGCCGCTCTGAACGCCGTAAGGGCAGCGCTCAGCGGCTGTAGGGTTTCGACCAAGCTCATTTCCGACAAGCGCTCCGGCGCGAGCGTCCGAAGATTGCTGTAGAGGTAGGCGTACGCGTCATTGCAAGCTTTGGCCTCTGCCGTCCCGTGCACTTCGTGTCGACGCACGATCAGCCTATTCATTCCGCCTACGATGTCGAAGCCGCATAGGTTCCGAATCGCGTTGTCCTCATCGGTCCGCCTAGCGTGAGGCGTCCAGTGCTCCCCACACACGGCGCAAGCCTGCCAATGCGCATTGTTCGTGGCCTCCGAGTCCGCCGCATCTGTCGAGAACACGAACCCTTGCCACATTTTCACCGCTCGCAGTCGGCGTTCGGCCAGCCCCGCCGCGGTCTCGTTCGGTGGCAGGTTGCTGGGCGAGCGGGCGTTCGTTACCTTGGACACGCGGAAAGACCTTTCCGCCATGCCCCGAGCCGTTGACGCGGTGTCGGGGCTTTTCTTTGGCGCCCAGACTCTAGCCGACGAGAGGCCGAAGGTCAGCGGCCGTGAGTCGCTCGCCAAGCCGCCCAGCGGGTACGCTGCGCCGTGGCGATCCGGGCCTTGCCCTCTGGCGTCCGCGGGCCCGTTGACCCGCCACCGTGGTTTTTGCACCTGTGGCCCCTGCCGAAGCCGCGAGCCCTGCAAAGCAGGCCACTGCGGGTGCGGGCGCCGCAGGGCTGATGCCTTGCCTTGCGGTTCCACACGTAGCGGACCCGGGCCTCGAGATGCTCAAGCATCTGCCAGGCCATCGCAAACTGCTTTTCTTCGTAAGACCCATGACGCGCGCGCCCGCGCAAGACGGCGTGAGCGATTCGACTTCGACCGGGAGTCTACCGGAAGATGCCCCGGCAGCTAGCGGGTAAGGGTAGTCCGTTGCTCGGATCGAATTGAGCGCAGGGCGTGGCTGCAACTTCGGACTCGCAGGTGTCCGGGTGCCCCGTGATCTTGGTGACCCGGCTGCAGTCGAGAGCTTGATGGAACCCGGAGACGCAGTTTGCGACGAAGGTCGTCCGATCAGCCTGTGCAATCGTTCCCGTCTCGACGGCGCAGTTCGCGTTGGACTCACAGACCGATTGCCCCAGCTCGTTACACTTAGCAGGAACGTCCTCCGAGTCGGCATCGGAGCCGCCGCAGCCCACCAAAACGAAGAGCAAAGCGACCGAGAGTTCACGCGACCAGAGCGGACAACGCACCGATCCCGACATGCTTTCCAGAGTAACTGGCAGGCCTGCCCGTCGCAAGCGCGCCGGGTCGGCGCCCGAGGAGTCGAAAGCCGCACGGCAAGCCTCTTGAAAAAACTACTATGCGCCTGCTCCTCACCGCCGCCGTTCCGCTTGACGGCAATCGCAACTAGGATTCTTCTACTGGGATTATGGGAAGGCTTACCCTCACCCTCACCCTGTTCATCATCGGTTGCTCCAGCAATGATGGGGGCGGCGCGGCTGGTGAAAGCGGCGGGAAGGGCTCGGGTGGTTCCACCACCGATGGAGGCTCCGTGCCCACGGCTGGCAATCAAACCACCGATGATGGGGGCGAGCCGGCAGGCGGAAGCGGCGGAGTGCCGACTAGCGGCGGGACAGCTAGTGGTGCGGGTGGCATGCCGACCGAACAATGCGTGGTGGCCGGCGAATCATGCACGATGGACACAAACTCGTGCTGTAACGGATCAACGTGCGTGGAGGACCTCAACAAACCTGGCATGGGCTATTGCGCCGACAACTGCCTGAAGAACTCCGATTGCAAGTCTGGTTGCTGCGATGAGCTGGTGAGTGGCGGCACGGCGGTTTGCTCCGACCCAAAGTTCTGCGCGGCTGCTTGCGTCGAACCTGGTGGGGACTGCGCTGGTATGCCGACGGTTTGCTGCGCCGACACCGTCTGCGTAGCGCAAGCAGTGGGCGCAGCGTGCGCAGCGACGTGCAATGTCAACACCGACTGCGTCTCCGGTTGCTGCGCGACCTTGCAGGCGGGCGGCAAGGCTTGTGCTCCCCCGCAGATTTGCCTCTGAAAGCCGGCGCCCCTAGCGCCCAATGCAAGGAGACCGGGAGTTGCGCAACGGATTGATCGCCCTTCCCTGCGGCGGCTCTGGGCCAGTTACCCGCTGCCCGCACAGCTCCTCGCCGGTGTCCGGGTGGAAGTTGAGCTTCGCGTTGCTGCCGTGAAGCTTTCGCGCGGCCTTGTCATACGCTTCTGCGGCTAGCTCCTCGGAGCCGAACGCGCCGAGCCGGTGCACCTGATACCGGTGAACGATCGCGGCGCCCCACAGCGTCCGCCGGCGGGTCACACCGTGGCCGCTGCCGGGTAGCAGTCGCCCGGCCGCGTCGCGTAACGCCGCGGTCGCGATGGTGCGGGTACGCCAACGGTTAGTTCATCGAAGCGGGGCACAAGCGGGCGGCGCCGGCCTTGGCTGTTCTGGACGGGCATCAGGCGCGCCCCTTCTGCCCGCAGGCCAAGCCGGCTAAAACGTCCACATGAATAAGCGAACGGTGGGTATTGCTGCGGTTTTCCTGGTGGGCTGCGCGGTCGGCGGGGTGAGCAGTCAGCTCGCGGTGCCGAAGGCGAGCGCGCAGCAGGCCGCGACCCTCACGAAATGGGAGCACTTCTGCTATCGCAATGACTTCGATGGGATGACGGCCGCCGTCGACAAGGCCGGGCCCGAGGGTTGGGAGCTCGTCGCCGTGACCAACGAAGGCAACTGGGCCGCCTGCTTCAAGCGCCCGAAGATGTGAGCCGGCCGGAGCTGCTAGGCTCGGGGCGTGGACAGCAGACCAGGGCTTGGGCGGGCGGCTATTGTGATGGCGCTCGACTTCGCGGTCTTGGCCGTCGCTTGGCTGCTCTGGCGCACTTGGGGGTGGCCTTACGCACTCGGCGCCGCCCTTGCGGGGACGGTCTTGGTGTGGCGCCTTGCACTGCGCCGTCGCGCTACGTGACCCGCTGACCACAGGCGACATGACAGGCGCGACGAGCGCGGTAAGCCATTCCGCACACTTACGCGTAGCGGCCAAAACTCGCGTGCCTAAACCACTGAGGCGCGCACACGAATGCGGCCGAAACCGCGCCCCTTTGCGCCGCTCAGCAGCGGCTTGAGGGGCCCAAGGTCGTGCGGCGCTTGGGGATGCAAGCGCGCTGGCTGCAGGCGCGTTGCTATTCCGGTAGCGACGAAACGGGTGCACGCCCTCGAAGGCGCCGACGAACGGGACGGGGAGCGTCTTGGTTTGCGCCATTAGTTGCTCGTGATCCAGTTGGTGCCGTCATTCAGCAAGATGTAGAGGCGCGGGCTGGTGATGGTCTCCTCTGTGTACGAGTTGATTTTGCAGGCCGTCTGCCGGTCGAGACCGAGCCCGGTTGGGCGGAGCTACGAGGTAACGGTGATCATGCCAGGCATGTTCAACCTAACGTCACACAGTTCTTCAAACGCTCGTCGACGCGGAGGCCGGCTCTCCTCTGGGCACAGATAGACAAAATTTAGTCGCTTCCGTCACCGGCCCCCGCGAGGGCAGCTTCGACCTTCCTGCGAAGGTCATCTTTCAACTGCTCGAGCGCCAGCCGACCGTCGCGCACAGCCTTGACCAGGACTTTCAGGACGTCGTTTTTAGCGAACCGTTTGCAGCCCTGGCCGCCGATGGCTTCGCGCATGAGGATGGCCACCTTGCCAAGCCGCACCAAGTCGAGCCTCCCGAAATCGACATGCCTGCCTTTCACCGTATCTACCGGCGTGAGCGCATTGTGAGGCGATGCCTGGATGGTGACGGTCGCACCCTCGACTGCAGCCCGGTCTAGCCAAGCTACGTCCATCCGGTCGAGCCGGTCGCCGTTCGCGGCCATTGCGAGAACGGTTTCTAGCAGCTCACTTTCGTCCGGCGTTGCGCACGACCAGAATGAAAGCTCATTGTTTTGCGTGCTGAGGTCGCGCGTCACCGCGTCGGCAACGATCTCACCCGGGGCGAAGCCGTCGGCAGCGCCCCACTTCGCGCGATGGCTTACCTTTCGCGCGAAGACTTCGCTCAACGTCCAGCTCGCGACGTAATGCCTTCGGCGACTTGTCGGATATATGCATCGAGCCAGGGCGTCGGCTCATGATGGGCGCGCAATGCCCGGAGCGTCGCCGGGTCGTCCCACAGCTCCGCCGCCTGGGCGGCGGCGTCGCGAACCTCAACGCTAGACGAATTCAGACCCTTGGACAGAAACGCGCTGTGCGCCTTCGAATCGAGCGTCTCATCCCGACCGAGCAGACGGAGCAAGACCGCCGCCCGGCTGTTATCCGTTCGCGCCATCAGCGGCAGCAAGCTGGATGCGCCATGCTCGCGCAGAAAATCGGCGAGCAGTTTTTCACCCTGATGAGTGACGCCATCCTCGATAGGCTCGTCATCGATGAGGCAGAGTAGCGCGCGGAAATCGCTTACAGCCCTCTCGGCAAGACTGGCACGAGTGGCCAACTGCCGTGAGAGCATACCGACGGCTTTCGTCGCGCTTTCCGCTTCGGCGCTTGCGCCGTGCGCGTGAGCCTCACGGACGAGGCGCTGTGGAACGCTTTCGGCGTGCGATGCGCTCCAGACGAGCTCGATGTAGGGCGGCGTTTGGCTGGGTCGCGGCGCTGTATTAGGTGCGCGGTAGCTTGCTGCGGTCATCGAAATAGCTCCCTGGTCTTTTCGGTAATTGACGCCTCGAACACCTGGTTTTTTTCTTCCGCGAGCTTGTCCATCAATGCCCAGATCTCGACATCTTCGGACGGTAGCTCGGCGGTCCTGAAGATGTCGATGTCGAGCAGCATGGTCACGATGGCATCGCTCGGGGGAACGCCGTTGCTCTCATCAAGGACGCTCTGGTTGATGATAGCGGCGCCTTTTGCATCATCGAGCGGCATCCTGAATTGCATGAAGTAGCCGGACAAGCCTTGCGGCAGGTCAGAAGACACCTCGGGGTATGTGCGAAACCAGTCCGAGAAATCGTTGAGCGGAAGCGGTATCTCAATTCGGTTGATGTACCGCACCGCGATTCGCGTCACCTTAACCGGCTTTGCCAGCTCTTTGTACCGGGTCCAAAGCCGCTGTGCTTCTGCCCGAAACGTCTCCCAATGTTCGTAGGGCTTGAGGCGGCTTAGCGTGAAACCGTCGATGCGTGCCTGACAGACATGCTTCCCGTCATTGCTGCGGAAGCGGAACCCGGCCTCCTGCCGTGTCGAGCTTGCGCCAACGCCTACCGTAAATTGAAATTCCTCGCGCAGAAGAGCTTCGCGTTCGGGGTAGGCCGCCCGCTCCCCTTCGCCCTCGAAGACGGTTTGCAGCATTGCAACCGAGAGCTCGGGCGGCAGCTCGACGCGCAAATCAATCACGGCTTCCGTGATTGGCGCGTTCGGGTAGTGCTGCTTGGGGAGGCGGTTGGACATGAGCCGGAACCTAAAGGCCTTCTGCCGCAGACTTGTTCCCCGTCGTGGGGTAATCAGCCGTGGGTTGCTAGCCTTCTGTTCAGGGCAACCATAGCCATTGCGCATCTTTCTGAAAAGCGACTAGGGCAAACGCTACGGAACCCCTTCGGCTGGTCAGGTCCACCGACCTGGCCGGGCGTTCAGTCTAGAGCGTCCAGCGACGCGCGCGTCCGGAATCGGCCGCAGGACCGGATGGCTCGCCCCTGCCATGAGGAGCTTGGCGGCACGCCGCAGACGCGTCTCGTCAGCCATGCCCGGTGGCCGCGCCTGAACTTAAGGCAGCTGGCGCCTGTTGCCGAACGGCTAGGGGTCGGTCGCAGGCGCCACCAGCAGGGTGGCCACCTTGACCGGCGCCGCCGCGCTTTGGCGAGCGTCGCGTTTCCTCGACACTCGCTACGTCTCGGTTTGGCGTACCTCTGTGGGGTAGCTCGCCTCGAGTTGGTGCTCTTGCCCGACCAGGTTCTTGACGCACGTTGAGAAGCCGCGGGAGAGCGCCGGCGCCAGCCCGTCGTCGCGCGGCGCGATGATGCCGGACACAGCAGCGCCAGCCCGGAGCGCAGCCGCCCGGAGCGCAGCACCGTACGGGCCACCTCCCGAAGCGTCCCGGGTAGCGAATCGAACTTGGGCAATTCAGATCAGCGCCTACTTCCCTCGCGATTGCGGCGTCGGGGGGGGCCAGCAGGGTCTAGGGCGAGGTTGAGCGCTTTGAGCGGCGACGCGAACGCATCACGCAATGCCTCACGCCAGCAGCGGCGCCGCCAGCTCCAGCGCGATGTGCTGGAGGTAGACACCCAGCGCCGCATCCGCAGCCCGAGCAAAGGGCACGGAGTTTGGGCACGCGGTCAGCATCACGTCGGTTCTGGGCTCCCCAGTTCGCGTGACTTGACGAGGAATGATGCCGCTAGACGAACCCAGCGGAGCCGACCCGCGCCCTCTTAATCCGTTGGCTCCCGGTTCAAGTCCGGGCTGGCCCACAGCAAAAGACGGCGCCCTGGCGAGAGTTGGGGCGCCGCTTCCAGTTTGTCTTGGT
>JAYUYU010000753.1:0-3916 GCA_043752365.1 Myxococcales bacterium
CGTTCGCAAGGTCGTGGAATCGCGGGGCGGGCGCGCGTGGGTCGACTCGGCAGCCGGCCAGGGCGCGACGTTCAAGTTCACCTGGCCGCGCACCGACGGCGCGCCGCGCTGAGGCGTTGGATAAGTCGCTCTTTAGATTGTCCGACAACCGAATCGGCGCAAAGTTCTCGGGGTCGAAAGCGTGAAAAGCGAAGCTTGTTCGGAGCGGGTCAAGCGCCTCCGCGCTTCGCGAAGGCGCGAAGGCGGCCCTTCAGATGGGCGCCTGAGCCGTCGCGTTGAGGGGGACGGCTTGTGCCGCTTGCCGGACGCTTTTATCGGGATCCTTCTCGTTGCGTTCTTTGATCACCGCTTCCACGCGTGGCCAGTTCTCGCGCCACTTGACGAGAGCCAGTACCGCTTCTCGACGCACCCGAGCGGCGGCGTGAGATCCAGCGAGGCGCTCGACTAGCTCGACCGACGCTTGGGCCTTCGCTTCCCGTCGCCCGAGCGCCTGCAGCGCCGCTTGCACATCGCTTTCGTCGGCTGCCCCGAGCAGTGCGCTGAGCCGGGGCTCGACGCGAGCGTCATCCATCAGCCGAATGGCTTGAATCGCCGCATGGCGGACGTCCGGAGTTTTCGAAGCTTGGTCGGCCAGCGCTGCCTCGAACAGCTGACTCGCGCCGCTGTTCGCGACCGCCAGCAGAACCAGCGCGCGCCTTCTCGCTGTCTTGGCAGTGCTCAGCTCCTGCTGCAGCACGCCCACGGCTCTCTCTGCCAGCTTGCGGTTCTGTGGCTGCAGCAGGCGAGCGTAGGTACCAATGCCCAACAGCCCGTGCTCCCGAAACGTCTCATTCGGAATCATGCGCTCTAGCCCCACCAGACCAGCTTCGTTCGGTTCGGGCGCGCGGATTAAGGCGGTGGCCGCACGGATTTTAGTTTCTTTGGGGGCCCGCGGATCGAAGACCAAGTCCACGAGCAGCGTCGAGCATTCAGGTGTGGAGGCCATGCCCAGCGCGTCAATCAGCGTGCTTCGCGCGGGCGAGCCCGCGTCTACGGCCCTTCGTGCCAAGCTCACCGTCTCGGGCTGGCTCTTCAGTAGCCCAATCAGAGCGCGGAAAAACGTGGCGCGCTCGCCAGCCGCGACGCCCTCGATGCCGGCCGGCGTTTTCGCCCATTGTTCGTACTGAGTCATCACCTCCCGGAACGTGCGGCCACCGATCATGACACTTTCCCAGTTCACGCGCGGCGTGGCGCTAATGGGAACGTCCGCCGCGTTTCGCCAAGCTGGCACGAAGAGCTGGGGAGCGGCGGGCGCCACCTTCGAAGCTACCAGCGAGCGCCGCAAGCTGACGTCCACTGCCGTGGTGATGCTCTTGTCGCCGGTGAGCGCAGCGCGGATTTGTTCGCGACGCAGAAGCTCGACCAATCCCTGGTCGTCGAAGAGCAGCGTGCCGCTAGAAGCGACGATTTGCGGCTTCACCTTGCTGGCGTCCACGCTGTCGTCCCTGCGCGATTGATTGAGCAAGACCCGCTCGTAGTCCAGCCGCTTCCAAGTCAGGTTTTTGGCGTCGGCCGTTGCTCGGTACTCGACGCGCGCGAGCCCTGTCGCGTCCCACTCCTTCGCCGGGTGCACGCTCGCTGCACCGGCCAGCGCGCCTTCGGGCGGAGCTTGGAACAGCGCAGCAATTTGACGACGATAACCTGAAGCATAGGCCGAGCTGGTGGGAGCCTGAAAGTAAGCAAGCAATTGCCCGGCGCTCGTCAGCTCGAAACCGAACGGCTCGGCGAGCTCGCGCGCCAGCTGCTCGGAGCCCGCGGCGTCCCGCTTGGCGTGGTCGAGCAACCTCACACCGGTCATGGCCACCTGCCCCTGATAACCAGTGCCGCTCGCACGAAAGGTCACCTCTGGGGTGGCGACCAGCGTGAGCTGGACTGCCACCGGAGATTGCCCGGTGTCACTTACCGTCGTGAGCTCCAGGGTGTAGCTCACGGTCTTGTTGACGGGCCAGCGCGGCCGTACGGAAGTGCTTGCGGCAGCCGCTGCAGCGGCGCGCGGAGCATCGTCGGCCCGTCCCTGACACGACGACAGCGCAGCGATGGCCGCCATCAGGCCCAATGCGAGGGTTCCCCCGCGCATCCTCATCGAGCTGGACAGGTACCAGCCTCACACATCGCTGTGGTTACCATTTCGCCGCGCACCCTCCAGACCCAAATGAGATGCGTATAGGTTCCGGTGATTGGCGCCACCTCGTGACAGACGATGCCGCTTCCCGTCAAGTGCACGGTGCTCAGCTTCTCACCTACTGCGCCACATTTCTCCGTCGCGCCGTACATCTCGAAGTCCCCCTCTGGTGACTTCATTTCGGTCGAGAACGCAAACTTTTGTCCTGGGGCAAGCGGGCGGGGTAGCGCGATGTCTTCGATATGAGAGACGTCGCCAGTTAGCCCCTCGACCGTTCCGCATCGATCGATGATGTCCCCAAAGTAGTTGAATGACGCTTGTGGGGTGCCTGGAGTGCAATGGGCTCCGCTTGGTGCGCTGCCGCCCGTTGCGCTGCCTCCGCCGCCCGCAGTCGCGGACGTGCCGCCCGATTTGTTTCCAGCGCCGCCCGAAGTCGAACCGCCGCTGCCCCCACCTGAGGTTGACTTACCGCCGCCACCGTCATCGCTACAAGACACGATCGCCGCACACAGAAGCGCGCCCAATGCTAAGGTCAAGTGTTTCATGTTTCGCCGATGCTCGCTTTCCGTCAAAGATTCGTGATGGCGCTCGGCGCGGCCAGCGACTCCACGCTCGGCGGAGTCTTTCATAAAGGGTCGGTCAGCACCAGCGCACGCGGTCTCCCGTCAACCGCCTGCGCCCCAACGAGCGCCGACACCTCAATGGTAAATCGACCTGCCGTTCGTTCAACCTGGCGCCGCGCCGACACGACAATTTCCTGACTATTGCGCAGGGACTTCAAAATCTCAGGCGGCAGCAGCCCGGTGCCCGTGCTCGCATCCCAGACGCACTCCATAAAGGTGAACGTACCGTCTCCTCCGAAGGCTGCGGCCCGCACTTCGGTTCCGGCCTCCCCCGGTCGCCACGTCAACGTCACGCCGTCGCGGGAGATGGGGATGCGAAACGCGGTGGAGCTCGGCTGGGTCAGCACCAACGGCGCCAGCATGGTCAGCGCTTGTGAGAAAGGCGGCACGACGCCGCCCGTCGCGGCGAACGTGACCGTCTCCCCACCCGCGAAGTCCCCGACTAGCGTTTGCTGGACGTCCGGGTACCAATCCGTAGGCGCCTGCTCATCCGGTGCACTGCTGAGCGCCAGACCGACGGGGGCGCTCACCGCGCTCACCACGCCTGCCCATACTACGCCGCTGGGTAGCGATGGGTCGGAAGTCGGACACAGGTGAAGCCTACAGTTGCCATAGGTGCTGACTGGCGGGCAGTCCGATGCAAGCCCCTCGCCGAAACGTGCTCGAAGCTCTATCTGGCTGGGCTCCCGGGACAGCTGGACCAAGATCAGAACGCCGTGCCCTTCCATCCCTGCGGTGCTCGTCCCGCCGTTGCCAGTCACCCCTGCGTCACGCGCTCCGGCAACGCCACCGGTGCCGCCCGAAGTCGCTCCACCCCTCGCGGCAGAGCCCATGCGGCCGCCCACATTCGAGGGCAATTCCAGCGCGCTGTCTGGGCTCCCGCAGCCAAGGGTGGGGAGCGAGTGCAGAAGGGCAAGTGCGATGGCCGTGGACCTCATCTTACGACATCAGGGGTAGTGGGTTTGGGAGCGCACACGCTGTAGGGCACCGTGTACGTCTCGCAGGAGAAGTCGAACTCGGGGCCTCTGAGATTGAAACCAGCCTGGTACCTCTTGCAGTCGTCCACGTGAGCGGCGTAGTAGGCGGCATCGCCGCAGCGGCACCTGTCCTGATTTGCAGCCAGAAACGCCGG
>JAYUYU010000754.1:0-9728 GCA_043752365.1 Myxococcales bacterium
ACAGCATCGAAGGTGATGTCCCGGCCAAGCTGGTCGCTTCAAAGCAGCGCTGGGATCAGCTAATGTTGCAGCTCGGCGCGTCGCAGTAGCTTCGTCCGCTCCAACGGCTGTAACCGCCGGGTCTTAGCCGGCATAGGTCGGGCATGCATGGCTGGTGTTGGCGAGACTCTCGCAAATTCGTGTTTTTGGCCCTGACGTTGTTGGCTGCTTGCGGCGACAATCAGGACGACTCAGGTGCCCGCGATCTGCTCTCGCGAGTGAAGGCTGCCGAGTACCGGACCTGGGATCGGGCACCTGGCTGGGAGCAGCGACGGGATTCCAGCGCGCCTCACAGCGAGCGAGTGGATATCTACATCAACGATCGGGTGGCTGAGGTGTTGGCGCTCGCCGAGCCGACCGAAGCCTGGCCGGAGGGCTCGCTCATCGTCAAAGAGGGCTGGGACGGCTCCGACCTCGAGCTCACCGCGGTCATGGAGAAGCGCACCGATGGCTGGTTCTGGGCCGAGTACGACTCCGATGGCGATCCGGATTACTCCGGCCACCCCGACACCTGCATCGACTGCCACAAGAGCCGCAGCGACGGCGTGCGCGCGCGCGTTCCGGTTGCCGTAGCTCCGAGTAGTATCCTCGTCACACTCCTTATCGCATGGTGGCGTCATCGGTCAGGTCACACTGACAAGAAGGGCGGCGGCCCGTCGAGACCGCAACTGGTGGCGCCTCTCGAGACCCGCGGTGCACCCAAAGCAACCGACGACCGCCACGACCGCACCGGCCTAGCGGGAAACAAGGCAATGAAGCTGCGGAGCAGTGCCAGCGCACACGCGGACGTACTTGCTATCCGAACGTGTGCGAACTACGTACCTCGGCATTGTCTACGCCGTCTCGACTTGATCCACCTCCACCATTTTAGCGAGAAAAGGCGCTCACAATCGGGAGCGCGGGCAATCAAATTGATTCTTTTGTTTCCTGTATCCGCGCCGCACGTGTCCAAATAAAGGCTATTCCTCCGGCGGAGCTGGCCGTTCTCTTCGGTGTGAAGACTCGCGCTCGGGGCCCACGACAGAGCTGGCGTCAGGCGGCGCCGGCGTTGCTGGCGGCCTTAGCGCTACTCGCAGGCTGCTCCGGCGCAACCAGGGCCGATGGTCTTTCGGCTCCGCTCGAGGAGTCTCCGGCCGCTCATCGCGCGCCACGGCCTGCGAACGGTGCAGCGCCTTGTGAAGACTGGACCCCGCTGGAGTGCGGCATCGAGCTCGACAGCCACGACGGGGTCGTCGACTGCGCGCGCGGCGTCAGGCTTTGCCAGAACGGCGCGTACGGCGCGTGCATCGCGAATGCCACGCTCGGCGTCGTTTCGGTTCAGGCGCCGGGCGCGCGATTGCCGCTGACTGCTCCGACGCAGGGGGTGATGGCCGTGGGCGGCACGTCGACCGATTGCGTCGACGATGTGTGTAACCCCTACTGCCACACCTTCGTCGACGAAGCGGATACACCCTACACGGCCCCCCGCGTGGACGTACCGAGTGGAATTTTATCTGGCGGTCCGCTGCAGAACTCCAATATCCCGACGTCGTTCAAGAACAAGGGCAGCCTGAACTCGCAGTGCAGCGCCGCCGTCGGCTCGCAAACTTGGAATGAAGCTTGCCAGTTCGATCAACACTGTGTGAACGGTGCCTGCACGGCCTGGGGGAACGAAGAGTTCGGTGATTGCCAGGGTGTGGACATCACGACCCCGACCACGTGCGTGCCGAGCAGCGGCGGAACCCGCGACCTGACCGTTTGCAATCGCGGCACCGTGGCCGCCCCGGCAGGTATCAACTGTTACGGCTACTCGGGCGGCTCACCGAAGTTCCCGAACTCGGATCCCGGAACCACCGATCGGCTGATCATGACGACGCAACAGACGCTTCAGCCGGGCGCGTGCGAGACGCAGGAGGTCGACGAAGCCATCTTCCATCAAAACGGTATCCAGTCGATCGGCTGCAATCCGCCGGACACCCGTGTCGTCACCAGCACCATAGTTAGCTATCCGGGCAGCAGCGCCGCCACGAGCGGCTTGCTACCCTGGACTTCGCCCGACCAGGGTTGGCTCTCGGACACCGTGTACGCCTCGGCGAGCCCGGCCAATCCGGGAGGCGCCAGCAGCGGTCCGTTTTCGCCGACCGCGAACGCCAGCTTCAGCAGCGACGGTTCATGGAGTTCGCCTAGTAAGGCCTACCCGAACACCGACGACGGAGTTTTTGCGACCGCCGCTCCGCTTGCGCCCATCATCAATGCTGGCACGCTCGGGCCCAATTATCCTGGTGGTTTCACGAACCCCGCCAGCGCCGGCGACGCCAGCTTCAGCAATCCAGACCGCATCTACAGCGCCGACTCGTCGTACCTGACGGCTGCACCGGTCAACCCGACCACGCAGACTACCCTGACCCGTTCGGCCTCCGCCAACAGCGTGAGCGGCTGGAACAATCCGGCGCACGCCTACACCTCCAATAGCGTGTACGCGACCGCTAAGCTCACCGGTGCCGGCACGAGTGACCTGACGCTGAGCGGCTTCGGGCTCAGTGTTCCGACGAACGCAGTCCTGGACAGCCTCGCGGTCACGGT
Source organism: Myxococcales bacterium (assembly GCA_043752365.1). GTDB lineage: Bacteria > Myxococcota_A > Polyangia > Polyangiales > Polyangiaceae > PMG-095. The sequence continues at coordinate 2,602 of JAYUYU010000754.1, forward strand.
GAAGTGGAAGACCGACGTCAACAGCGTGCGCTACACTCTGACCGCCCAGGCCATGACGGGCGCTGCGAACACTGCAATTGGCTCGGCCCTGGTGAAGTCCGCCAACTACACGACCGAGAGCAGTGATATCGCCACGGTGCCGACGGCGAGCCTGACCGGCTTCAGCGCAAGCGATTTCAGCGACACCAACTTCAAGGTGCGGGTGCGTTTCGAGCGCTCCAACGGCAACGTGACTGATTCGACCGCATCCATCGATCACGTCCAGGTGGTACTGAAGTACCACCTGGCGAGCACCACCGCGTCGGTCGTGTACCAATACTTCGGTCTCGGCTCGATTCCGAGCAACGCGCAGGTCCAGCTGACGGCTGAAGTGAAGTGGAAGAGCAGCGCCGTGAACACCAACGTCACGCTCGGCATGCAGCTCTACAAGAAGTGGGGCACTGCAAGCCAAGCGTCGATCGGCTCAGAGGTCACGCGCACGCCGGTCGCCGCCAACACCAATTACGTCGATACGACCGCGACGCTGACTCCAACCCCGACCGATCTAATCGACACGTCTTTCGCCATAAGGCTGCGCGTGGTGCGCAGCGACGGCGCCGCCAACCCTGACGTCACCGCCTCGATCGATTACGTGCGGGTAACGGCCACCTATTCGACCAACGCTGCGGCGACCACTCACTCCGTCTACTACACCGGCTTCGGCATCGACGCGCAGATCCCCTCGAACGCCACCATTACCTCGATCCAGACCAGCGCCAGCTGGAAGCTCTCGGCGCCTACGACATACGCGACGCTCGGTCTCCAAGCCTACACCAGCGGCGGAACGACTCCACTCGGGACCGAGCTTACCGACACCACAGCCCCGACGACGCTGACGACCGGGACTCAAACCGTTTCGAGCGGGATCGCCCGCACCGACTTGAGCGACGCCAACTTCGGGGTGCGGGCGCGAGTGACCCGAGCTTCGGGGGCGGTGGCAAATACCGATTTTACGGCCTATCTCGACCGCGTGAGCGTCGTCGTCAACTGGACGGCGCCCAGCGTAGGCCACGGCGTGACCTACGGCAGCTTCGGGCTCGGCGGCGGCATCCCAGCGACCGCGACCGTCACTCAGCTCAAGACCGAGCTGCGGTGGAAGAGCAGCGTCTCGAGCAACCGCGAGCAGCTTGGTTTTCAGCTATTCAAGAACGGCGTCGCGATCGGCAGCGAGTACGTGGACTCGACAGCCCCGACCAGCGCGACCACGCGCACACAAACTTTGACCGGCCTCTCGCTGTCCGCTGCCGACCTGGCCGACGGCAACTTCGTGGTGAAGGTGCGCTCGACTCGCACGACCGGGAACAGCAACCCGGCGTTCACGGCCTACGTGGATTTCGTCCGCGTTACCGTCAGCTACACGGAGAGTATCGATAGTGCCGTTGCCGAGTGTAACGGCTCGAACAACTGGACGGCCACGAAGCTGAACCCCAGCCCCGATGCCTGCGTAGACATGAGCACGCCCCAATACGTGCCCTTCACGGTCAGCCGCGTCTTCCAGGCCACATGTCCATTCGGACAAGCGCCAAGCTGGCGTCGTTTCGGCTACACCACGAGCACGCCGGACCCCACGTCCGTCGAGTTCCGCTTCCGCTCGTTCCGCCCGGACGCTGCCGGTACCTGTAGTGCCATGTCGGCGGTAAACAACGGCGACCCGCAGCCGCTGGCGACTGCCAGCGCTACCCAAGACCCCGCGGTTTGCAGTACGACGGACCCGGGGTGTGTCCTCGACCTTGCACAATATTTGGGCGCGGCCGGCACCGGCCTCTCCTGCCTGCAGATGGACGCCTACGGCGTGCCGGGCGCCGTGAGTTCACCCGAGCTGTTCGACTGGACGGTGCTCTACGACTGCAAGGACAACGAATGAGCCGCGCGGCTCTGCTGCTCCCAGCCTTGCTCATGAGCTCGGGCTGCGGAGGCATCGAACGCCCGGCACCGCTTCCATCGAGCGGCGTGTCGACAGCGGGAGCCGCAAGCAAGACACCAGCCACGACCGAGGCAAACGGTGGCCAGACGGAGGCTGCTGGAGACGACGTGACGGGCGGCCAGCCCGCGGCTGGTGCGCCCGCCATCGCGATCGTCGATGTCCCCGACGAGGCTTGCTCGCTGACGGACGCGCAGCCTCGGGTCTTCAGAGAACCCGCCGCGCTGGAGCTTTCTTTCGATCGTGCCGGCATCGTCGGCGACCGCCGCTTCGCGTTCGACAGCTCGTCCTTGGCGCTGATGACCTTCGACGCCAACGGCAGCCAGCCTTCGCCCGTTCTCTATGCCGATTTGGCAGCTGCGGTCGGCTTCAAAGAGCAACTGGTCACGTTGGAGCTGGGCGAGCAGGCTGAGCTCGTCGTCAAGTCGTACGACGCCATGGCGCGGCCGCTGCTGGGCAGTCTAGAGCTCGACGGGCCCGGAACCGGCAGCCACGCACTGGTTGCTTCTCCCGACGCGCTTTTGGCCATCTGGCGCAACCAGACCGAGCTTCGCGGTCGGCTCGTGACGCCCACGCAGCCCGAAGCTCCCGCCTTCGATTTCGGCGCCAAGTCTTGCGGCGACTACGATTGCATACCCGTTGCGCTCTGGACAGGACAGCGCTTCCTGGTGATTTGGAGTCGAATCGACTCCGAGGGCACGCAGCTCTCGTGGGCAGCGATCGACAGCCAGGGCCGTTTGCTGAGCGCGAGGAACGTGCTCGGGGCCGAGCAAGACTACCGCTTGGCGGGAGCGGCGCAGCTACAGCTGGGGCGCCTGGCGCTGCTGCTGACGGAGGGCTCCCCGGCGGTCGCGCCCGTGCTGGCATTCGTGGATGCGTTCGGGACCCTGGAGCCGACGCTGCAGCGCTTCTTGGGTGCGACGCAGGCTTGGGGTATCGCGAGCCGGGGCGACGAGCTTGCAATCGTGGCGCGCTCGAGCGAAGCGCAGGCCGTGCTTCGACCTCTGTCGGGCGCGGGCGAGGTAGTGAGCGGCTGGGTTTGCCTCGACGACAGCGGCAAGGACACCGCCTTCGAGCCGCGCGCGGCGCTCCTTGCGGACGCCGAGGCGTACGAAGCCGTGACTCGACTGACCGACGGTTCCGCCGCCCAACTGGCTCTCGACGCTGCGGGTCTGGCTCGCAATTAGCGGGCGCCTCGGTGTTAGCTAGGGAAACCACACGTCGAGCTCACAGCTGAGCTTGCCGAGCCGCTCCGCCCAGAAGCTCATGACTGCGCGCAGCAGCACAAAAGCCAACCCGGTCCGAATCGTCCTTCGTCGCCTTGACAAGAACGCCCCGCTCTATTGTTGGTTGTAGCAGCCGACCGGCTTGAACGATCGCACGGGGCCCTAGCCCGACCAATTGCGCGAAGTTCATCGCGATAGCCTGACGCTCGCGCCGACCCCTCGACGCCCCAAGCGGACCTACTCCCGCCGCAAAAGCTCCGAAACTCGGCGCCAAGCGTCGCAAATCTGCTACCGTCGCGGCGTGGATTTTGGTGGTTTGACAAGGGGCGACTTGGGAACCGGGCTGCGGCGGCGCGGGTGGGCGCTGCGTGTGGCCATGCAGTTGGCAGGAGCATTTTCATGAAGACGAACGACCTTTCCCGACGGAAACAGCTGAGCGCGTGGCTCGGGCTATCTTCGGTGCTGGCAGCCTGCTCGCTCAACGCGCCGGCGGATCCCGGAGGGCCCGGCGGAGCTGCGGGCGCGGGCGGCACGGACGGCGTCAGCGGGTCGCCGGCCGGCGGCAGCGCAGGCTCCGGGCAAACCGGCGGCACGAATGCCATGGCCGGCGACGGCCCCTGTACGGGCAGCGGCTGCCAAAGCGCGGGCGTGGGCACCGGTGGCGAGCCGAGCGTCGATCGCGTCTGCGTGCCGCTCGAAACGGTCTGCAAGGGCGGCGGGACCGCGACGTGCAACGCCGACGGCACCGGCTATGCGGAAGAAGTCGGCTGCACGGCGACCCAAACCTGCGCAGGCGGCGTGTGCGCCGAGCAACAATGCCAGCCCGACGCAAAGTTCTGCTCCGTGGGCTCGCTCCGCCAGTGCGCGGCAGACGGACTGTCGTCGACCGAGGTCGAGCTGTGCGGCAACGGCAAATACTGCGACACCGACAGCGCCAGCTGTAAGACCGGGACGTGCGCGCCGAGCACGCCCGCTTGCGACGGCACGCGGGCCACGACCTGCAACGCCCAAGGCTCGGGCTACGAAGCTGGCGGCAACGTGTGCGGCGCCAGCACTACGTGCAGCAACGGCGTCTGCAAGACTCACGTCTGTGCGCCGAGCGGCAAGCTGTGCTCCGCAAAGAACGTCGTTACCTGTGCGGAAGACGGCCTGTCCTCCACCATCACCGCGACCTGCACGGCTGCGCAATATTGCGACGCGGCTTCTCCGAGCTGCAAGGCTCAGGTATGCTCGCCCGGCACGCCGCTGTGCCAGGGCAACGCCGTCAAGACTTGCAACTCGGAGGGCTCCGGTACGGTCACCACGGACTGCAGCGCGAGCCAGTATTGCGACAGCGTCAGCGCTAGCTGCAAGGCCCAGGTCTGCACGCCGAATGCCGTCACGTGCGACGCCGAATCGGTCAAAACTTGCAACGCGGACGGCTCGGCCAGCTCGACGAAAGCATGCTCGGGCGGCACCCCCTTCTGCGTGTCGGGTGTATGCAAGCCGTGCGATCCAAACGACTTGCGCTGCAGCGGCCAGCAGCCACAAAAGTGCGGAACAAGCGGGGATTGGGCCAATAATGGCGCCGCGTGTAGCGGCGACAAGGCGTGCGACGTCGAAGGCAGCCTGGTGTGCTCGGCCTCACCCACCGTTCCTGGCGGCACCTTCAACCGCGTCAACGACGCGACTGCGCCCGCCACCCTCTCGGCCTTCCGCTTGGACCGGTACGAGGTCACGGTCGCCAGGTTCCGCGCCTTCGTCACGGCGGCGCTCGGCGGCTATCGCCCCGCCAGCGGCGCCGGAAAGCACACGCACTTGAACGCCGGCAAGGGTCTGGCAATTGGTGCCGGCTTCGAGGCGGGTTGGGATACGGCTTGGAACACGGAGCTGGCAATTGCCAGCGCGGCAGCCTGGACCACCGAGCTTTCCTGCCACCCGGCGTTAGCTACTTGGACGCAGGCAGCCGGCACCAACGAGAGCAAGCCCATCAGCTGCGCCAACTGGTGGCAGGCTTACGCCTTCTGCATTTGGGACGGCGGTTTCTTGCCGAGCGACGCGGAGTGGAACTACGCGGCGGCCGGCGGCGCCGAGCAGCGCCTCTATCCCTGGGGCTCCACGGTGCCGGGCACCGACTCGAACCTGTCCGTCCACAACTGCTCGTACATGGGCTTCACGTCCTGCGGCGGCGCGAACGTGATCGCCCCGGCGGGCTCCGTGCCCGCCGGTGACGGACGTTGGTGGCACAGCGACTTGTCCGGCAACATGGCTGAATGGGTTAAGGATTCTGGTTTGCCCAAGCCATGCACCGACTGCGCTTCGCCGCTTGCGAGCGGGTCGACCGCACGGGGTGGCTACTACGGCAGCAAATTGGCCACCGACATCGCGACCACCGCGCGCCCCAGTGCGCCGCCGGACCTCAACAACCCGAGCATCGGCTTGCGCTGCGCGCGCCTGCCGTAGCCCTCCTGCGCCTGCCAGCCAGCTCGTTGAGGCAGCTCACACTCTGCAGAAGCGCCACCCGTGTGGCAGATTTCATCCGTCATTTCTGGGCTTTTCGCCGGCGATTGCTGGCGGGGTGAGCACAAACGCGGCTGTTTGGGGGTATGCGTCCGCCGGCAGTCAGTGGCATCTGACTTGCTACTCCGCGGCTCGGCGAGGACGGCCTGTGACTGACCCCCCTCGCAACCAAAGGCCCCGATGACGTTTTCAAGAATTGCGCACCTTACTGCTTATGTGTTGGTGGGTGGGTTGACTGGCTGCACGGCCGAGATCGGACTTCCGGAAGTCGCGGATGCTCCGCTCGACGTCGATGCTGCGGTTGGTGAAGTGAGCCAAGCGGCGACCCTCGACCACACCCCCGTCGCGGCTAAGGAGCTGTTCGTGACCGATCTCTCGGCGGTCAACGACGCTAAGTACACGAGCTACAAGCCCGGCAAGTGGAACACGGATCAAGAGGGTGGGTTCTCCTTCGGTCGGTTGATCGACAACCTATCCCCAGTCGAGAAGCCCACGGACCAGCAGCGGTCGAACACCGTCATGAACTGGCTCAAGCTCTGGGAGACCCCCCAAACCGTTAACGGGCAGATCATCGAGGCCCGTCCGCTGATCCGCCAAAAGGTGATCACGCCTTGGAAGCTCGCCAGCGTCGGCAAGCTCGGAAACACCAGCGCCAAGTGCAACGCAGCACCGAGCTCCGACTTCACGTGCAAGCTGAGCTTTGCCCCCGAAGTCGTGCCGTTTCGGTTGCTCGCGATCGTCAATCGTCCTGACCTGCGCCGGGTGCCAAAGTCGAGCGACGCATCAACTGGCAGTGCTGGGCAGGGTCGTTTCGTGTTCGGTGTGCTCGACGCGGCGCGCGCGCCGCTCCCATTCACGGTCATCTTCGAATACATGGTGCCAATCAGCGGGGTGAGCGACATCCAAAGCTACGCAGCGAAGTGGCACAAGCTGGGCACATTGAGCTTTGGCAGCAAGCTCAACGAGAAGTTGCACGAGCAGACACTTGCCTTCACCAAGTGGAATGTCGCTCCCAATCGCAATAATGGCAGTGCTCTGCTGCAAATTCGCACGAACGAGGTCACGCTCGCCAACCCCGGTTCAGATCCCTCGAGCTCCAGAGGCTTGATGTGGGAGCTGCGTGAGTTCGTGGTGGGCGCAAGCGGCGCTCTAGTCCCCGAACACGTCAAGCAAGAACCACCCATCGCTCTGTCCGGGTCAGCGCTACTCGCCGAATGGGTTCTCGCTAACTCGGCTGCAGTCCAGGCCGGTACCTACGACGTACCAGCCGTGCTCCCCACGGGCGAGCGCTTCCTCGCGGCCTCCTCCTTCACCCCCTCGGGGTTCAGCTGGCAAGTGCCGGGCGCCAGCCCAGAGTTGATGCAAGCCTTTGCGATCAACACCTGCAACGGCTGCCACCGCGCCTCCACCAGCACCAGCTTTCTGCATGTGAAGAACCGCGC
>JAYUYU010000755.1:0-3902 GCA_043752365.1 Myxococcales bacterium
GCAGGCGCTGGGCACGACCCAGCTTTTCATCGGCGTTCCACTCAAACAGCACGAGGCGGCGGAGGTGGTAGCGCGGCTCGACGGAGCGGCCGCAGAAGCGTCTGCCGTGCTGTTAGGTAGCCGGGCCGCTGCTAGCTCGCCTCGCCGCAAGCCGACCGCCCGTGTTTCGGTGAAATCCCGGGGCAAGAAGGCCCCCAAGCGCCGTTAGAGGCGCAAATTTCCGGCCGGGGCAGCGCGCGGGCGAGTCACTACGAAAGCGCGTCGGACCACGTTTCTACGCTGATTTCGTAGCTTGAAGCGGCGTACGATGCGCGCCCCATGGCAAAGACGGACGGCGGTACGGGATCGGATTTCAAGAGCTCGCTGAAGTCGGCTTCGGAGAGATTTCTTTCGCAGACGGTCGTCCACACTCTGGAGCGCGGCTTTCGCACACCTGACGACTTCCTCCGACACTTCAGGCCGGCAGATCTGATGCAAGGCTTGGAGGGCGCACCCGACCTGCGGGCGAAGATCTTGATCGAGGGCGCTGGCGTGCACGAGAAGATCGCCCGCAAGAAGTCGACCTCGTCGGCCGCTGAAGACTTGAAGCTGGCGCTCGACGAAGGTGTCACCAACAGCGCGCAGTTGATGACCCTGCTGCCGCCCGATGATCGCATCCGCTACTTGGATCACAAGAAGCTGTGGGCCTTCACGACCGAAGACGAGTTCTGGTCGCCACTCAACGCCGAGGCCGATGTGGATCGCGCGCTGTCGCGCGTCGTGTTCTTGCTGGACAACGCGCTGCGCGAGAACCTGCTGACGCTGCAGGTGCTGACCGACGGCATCACGTTCGACTCGATTTCGACGCGGCTGCCGCTGAAAGAGCTACAAAAGCTGGTGCGCCATGCGCTCAAGCTCGGTCGCGAAAAGAAGCCGCTCAGCGAGGCGGAGCTGCTGGAAAGCGTGCCCTTGAGGACGCTGATTGGTTTCATCCCGCTCGAGCATGTCTTCAACCACGTGCTGGTGGAGAAAGTGGCAAAGCCCGCTGGCTTCATCGGCACCGAAAGCTGGGATTCGCCGCGCCCGTCGGCCGACAAGGCAGAGCCCAAGGGCGAAGGCAAGCTCGAAGCCCCCAAGCACGAGGAGCAGAGCCAGTCTGTGCCACAGCAGAAGCCGAACCCGGCCGCTGCAGCACCCAAGAAGGAAGAGTCGGCAAACGAGGGAGACGACGACGTCGACGCGCTGATGCAGAGCACGCGTCCGCCGGCCGAGGAAGAAGCGCGCCGCAAGGTCGTAGACAAGCTCACGACGATCAATCGCCTGCCCCCTCGCCACGACTCACTAACCACGCCAATCTTGCTGTCCATCGAGTCGATGTACGCCGAGCTCTTGAGCGCTTCGACCGACGAAGCGCGCGAAGGTTGCATCCGCGACTCGTTCCCGAACCAGCAACAGCTCACCACGGCGCTCTTGGCGCTGATCGAGCTGCTTGATTCGACCATCGACATCAACGATCCGGTCATCAAGGACGCAGATGTCGACAGCCTGATCAAGGTGGTCTTGTTCGAGGAGCGGCACCGCTACGAGATGCAGCATCCGTCCGCTCGACCGGCGCCCGGCCCAGCCCCGCTGCCGCCGCCGACGTCCGGCCGGAAGGCATCCATCGCCCCGCCGCCCCTGCCCCGGCAGAGCGCCCTGCCCCCGCCCCTTCCGGAGGGCAAACGCGCGCGTTGAGTCCACAAACTGCTTGCCGCCCCCCCGCGGCGTGAGCTACACCCCGCGAGCCTTTAGGGATTCGTCCCTAACCCCACACGCCGACGTGGCGGAATTGGCAGACGCACGTGGTTCAGGTCCACGCGATCGCAAGGTCGTGGGGGTTCAAGTCCCTCCGTCGGCACAAGGGTCAGCTCAAACGAGCTGACCCTTTTTCTTTCCATCGGGGCGCTACGAGCCGCCCCTCCCCGCGGAGCGAACTCAGGCGATTCGCAACCGGCAATCCAACGGGGCCCCTCCCCACGAGGCTTCCTCGCTGCCGCTCGTCGCAGACGCTTTGGTCCTTGCACCAGCTGGGCTAGCTGAGGGGCATGCGACAATTTTTGCTCGGGCTGGGTGTCTCGGCTGTGTTCGGAGCCGGCTGCGTGGCTGGTGCAGGTAGCTTTGCAGTGCCCAAGGCCAAGGCCGCCTACGCCGAAGAACAGCGCTGGGCCTACTTCTGCTTCGACGCCAGCACTGCCGAAGACGCGCATTCCAAAGCCAACGCGGCCGGCGCACGCGGCTGGGAAATGGTGTCGGCTGCTAGCAACGCGGACGGTGAAGTCATTTGGTGCTTCAGACAAGCGAGGTAGATTTTTCGCGGCCCTCGAGGGCGTCGTCCGCGTGCGACCGACCTCGCCGTATCGAGCGGCTCGCCTCAGCCCATGCCCAGGCGCCGCTTCATCGCGAAGGCGCCGTCGCTGACCCAAAAACCGAGCACGTCGCCCAGCAAGCGGCGGCCAGCCAGCAGTGCGTCGCCCTTGGCGGTCGAGAGGTCACCTTCGGTTCGCCGCACGAATTCGGCCGCCGACACGATGTCGTCGCAAACAATCGTCGCGGCTCGGGTCGAGGTCATCAAGGCGCCCAAACGCCACGCGCCTAAATCGAGGACTGGCGCGTTGGCGTAGGCGCGCGCGGCTTCCTCGATGGCGCCACGGCCGAGCCACGGCATGGCCTTGGCGACGCGCCGCTGCAGCGCGCCAAGCTCGTCATCGTCCGGCGTACCGCTGCCGAAGGACGAATCCGCCCCGCGCGCGGCGGCGCCGAGCAACTTGCGCAGCTCGTCCTCGTCGAGCCGCTCGATGGCTGCGAGCCCGCGCGTCATGCTGGCGAACACACGCGCCAACGCGAACACGATACCAGGGTCGGAGAGCCCAGCGACGTTGGCCGGCACCAACACGCTCACGGGATCGGTCAGCTCCAGCTGGACCGCGCCGGAGTGCGCGCGATGCACGTACAAGTCGAAGCCTTCGACGCCGAAGACTGCCGCCACTCGCTCGGCCACCGCCCGCAACGGATGCCCGGATTTCGACGAAAGTTTGTCACGAGGGCCGACACCCCAACGCTCGAGGTCCGGGTGATAGACCTTGCCCACTGCGTCTCCCAACGCCACCAAAAGGGCGGTGGCGGTGCTGTCGGCGGGGTTGCCGTCAATGCTGGACAGCTCCGTCGCGTCCAAGCTGCCAGGCGCTTGCCCTGCAGCCCGCACGACGCGTGACGAGATGCCCGCCAACTCCAAGTCGTTGCCAGCGCCGAGCGCCACGACCGCCCCGAGCGCGCAGGCCGACTCGGCAGTGCGTCCGAGTGAACGCCACGCCTCGGCCAGGCCGCGGAACGCGTCGGGCCTGAAAACGTCGAGCGAAAGCGCTCGCCGAAACGCCACTGCGGCGTCGGCGTAGCGCTGCGCAGAGAGCAAGCGGCGCGCGTAGCCGACGGCCAGCTCCGGATCCGAAGGCGCCCCCGACAAGCCCTTTTCAAGGGCCTGCGCGGATTGCTCGGCTTGGCCCAAATCGTCGCCCAGCACGCGCCCGAGCTCGATGTAGAGTCGGGTTAGCTCCGGGCCGGGTGTCGGGTGCTGCTCGGCGTAGCTCTTGAGCGCGGCGGCGTAGCGCGCGTGACTGGGCGGCTCGTTTTTCTTTGATTGCTCGGCAGTGAGCGAGCGGAAACGCTCGGCGGCCGCTCCCCCAAGACCGGACAGGGCGACGGCCTGCTCGTAGGCCTGCACGGCGGCGGCGTGCTGGCCGCGCCCACGCTCCAACTCGCCCAGGAGGATTAGAGCTTCGACGCGCTGCCCCAGCTCGGGTGAAACGCGCACCAGCCGTGCCGCCAACTCAGCGGCTTGATCACCCTTACCGCGTTGCAGCTCTAAACGCGCCAACCGCGACAACGCG
>JAYUYU010000756.1:0-3902 GCA_043752365.1 Myxococcales bacterium
ACGCGGGCAAAGCCTTGCGGCGGCATGGTCTCGCGGGCTGGCTTTGCCGCCTCGGCTTCGGGGGCCGCTGCTGGGGCCGCGACGGGTGGCGGCGCCGAAGCCGTCTTGGCCTTCGGCGCGGCCGCGCCCTCTTCCATGTAGCCGATGACCTCACCGACCTGACAGACCGTGCCCTTCTTGGCTTTGATCTGGGTGATGGTGCCGGTGGCCGGCGCGGGCAAGTCGACCGTCACCTTGTCGGTGTCGATTTTGACGAGGATCTCGTCGCGCGAGACGCTCTCGCCTTCGGCCTTCAACCAATCGCCGATTTGCACTTCCGTGATCGACTCGCCGACGGGCGGCACTTTCAGCTCAATGGGCATCTTCTAGAAACCTTTGGAAAATTCGCGGCTACTTTCGACCGCTGGGACCTGCTCGTCAACTGGAAGCGTCATTGCTCGCGTCGTTCGTTTCCCAGATTTCACAGGGAGATCGAGAGATCGGGAGCCGTGCGAGCCCTGAATTGGGGGGCGCCAAAGCCTTGCGGCGCTCGCGTCGTGTCGCGCGTAGCTAGCACGGTGTCGCGCGAAGCAACGCTAGAGCCGAACCGCCTCTGCGCCCAACTATTCACGCTCGCACGACTCCCGATCTCCCGATCTCCTGTGAAAAAATCTCGAGCGTTCCGGTTAGGCGAAGGCGCGCTCGAGGAGCTCTTGCTGTTCGAGTTTGTGACAAGAGGCGGAGCCGGTGGCGGGGCTGGCCGATTCCGCGCGGCACACGCCGGAGAACGGGAAGCGCCCGAACATCATTGAGCCGTGCCGCACGCGCATGTGACGCCAGCCGCCCATGTTCTCGGGCTCTTCTTGTACCCAGACGAACTGGGTGCCGTCGTCGAAGTGGTCGACCGCCGCCCGCAGCACCCGGTCGGGCAGCGGATACAGCTGCTCGATGCGGACGATGGCGACGTCGTTTCGGCCCAGCTCGGCGCGGCGCTTCTCGAGATCGTAAAAGACCTTGCCGGTGCACAACAGCACTCGCGACGCCTTCTTCAAACCGCGCAAGTCGGGAATGACGCGCTGAAAGCCCGCGCTGGCAAAGTCCTCGAGCGGGCTGACGCACTGGGGCAAGCGCAGCAGGCTCTTGGGCGTGAACACCACCAGCGGCTTCCGCCACGGCCTGAGCACCTGACGGCGCAGCACGTGGAAGTACTGAGCTGGCGTCGTCGGCTGCACGACCTGAATGTTCTCTTCAGCAGAAAGCGCCAGGAAGCGCTCGAGGCGCGCGCTGGAGTGCTCGGGCCCCTGCCCTTCGTAGCCGTGCGGCAACAGCATGACCAAGCCCGACAAGCGCTTCCACTTGTCTTCGGCGCTGACGATGAACTGATCGATGATGACCTGAGCGGCATTCGCAAAGTCGCCGAATTGCGCCTCCCACAGCACCAACGCGTCCGGCCAATCCAAGCTGTAGCCGTACTCGAAGCCGAGCACGCCCGCCTCACTCAGCACCGAGTTGTAAATTTCGATCGGCCCTTGATCGGGCGCCATGTGGCAAAGCGGCATGTACGTGTGGCCGTCTTGAACGTCGTGCAGCACCGCGTGGCGGTGGCTAAACGTGCCACGTCCACAATCCTGCCCGGTCAGGCGAACGCGCGTGCCTTCGGTCACCAGCGAGCCGAACGCTAACAGCTCGGCCATGCCCCAGTTGAGCGGCTTGTCGCCCTGGGCCATGGCGCCGCGGTCCGCCACCAGCTTCTCGATTTGGCGGTGCGGGTGAAAATCCGACGGCAGCTCTTGTTGGCGCAAGATCAGCTCTTGGCAGCGCGCCTTGTCGATGCCGGTGTCGACGTCGGGCACGTCGCTCTCGGCGCCGCCACGGTAACCCTTCCAATAGCCGCCCAGCCAATCTTGCACGCGCACGTAGTCTTTGCGGCGCGCCTCGGAAAGCTCACGCTCCAAGTGCTCCCGCCGCTCGACCGCGATGCGGTCGGCTTCGTCGACCGTGAGCTCGCCCAGCTTCGTCAGGTGGCCTATGTAAGCGTCGCGCACGCTTTTACGCTCGGCTATGGCCGCGTACAGTACTGGCTGCGTGAACGACGGCTCGTCGCTCTCGTTGTGGCCGTAGCGGCGGTAGCAGTACATGTCGATGACCACGTCGCGCAAGAACGTGTCGCGAAAGTCCATGGCCAGCCGAATCACCTGCGCTACCGCTTCCGGGTCCTCGCCATTGACGTGGAAGATCGGGATCTGCAGCATCTTCGCTACGTCGGTCGCGTAGGTCGTGGACCTGGCTTGCGAGGGCGGAGTGGTAAAGCCGATCTGGTTGTTGATGATGACGTGAATGCTGCCGCCGGTGGTGTGGGCGTCCACCTGGCTCATGTTCAGCGTCTCTTGAATCACGCCTTCGCCCGCAAATGCGGCGTCGCCGTGAATCATCAGCGCCAGCTTCTTGGAGCGCGTTAGGTCGCCGGCGCGGTCCTGCTTGGCGCGCGTACGACCCGCGACCACCGGGTTCACGTATTCCAGGTGGCTGGGGTTGAAGCACAACGACAAGTGCACCTTCTTGCCGCTCTCGGTCACGAAGTCCGAGCTGTGACCCAGGTGGTACTTTACGTCGCCCGAGCCGTAATAGAGCTGGGGGTCGGCGTCCTCGAACTCGCGGAAAATTTCGCGCGGGTTCTTGCCCATGATGTTGGCCAACACGTTGAGACGGCCACGGTGCGCCATGCCCAGCACGACTTCGTCCACGCCGTGCTCGCCGGCGCGATCGATGGCGAAGGCCAGCAGCGGAATCAGGCTCTCGGAGCCGGACAGCGAGAAGCTCTTGGCGCCGACGAACTTCTTCTGGATGAACTCCTCGAAGATCGAGGCGTCGGTTAGCTTGGTCAGGATGCGCAGCTGCTCGTCGCGCGAAAGCTGAATGCGATTTTCGGAGCCCTCCATCCGATCTTGCAGCCAATTTTTCACCTTCAAGTCGTCGATGTGCATGAACTGCACGCCGATTGAACGACAGTAGGTGTTGCGCAAGCGCGTCAGAATTTCGCGCAGCGTCAGCGCTTGTGCGCCGAAGATGGTCCGGCTCGAAAACTTGCGGTCGAGATCATAGCCGCTCAGCTCGTAGAACTCCGGGTCGAGCTCTGCCTGAGAGGGACGCGGCAAGCCGAGTGGATCGATCTTCGCGATCATGTGGCCGCGCACGCGGTAGGCGCGAATCAGCGCGTCTACGCGATCTTGACGGACGGCTGCGTCGGAGACTCCGCTGACGAGCGCAGTGCCGTTGCCCGGGTGACCGTTCGCAACGTGACCGTTGCTGCCCGCGTGACCGTTCGCCTTGCCGCCACCGTTCAGGGCAGGCGGGTTGAACACACTAGCGGGCCGGAAGTCGGGCCCCAGCTTGGGTGTCTTGGCAAACGCCGAGTCTTGGCCGAGCGAGTCGAAGTACGCGCGCCAGTCGGGCGGTACCGCGCTCGGATCTCGGAGATAGTCTGCGTAGAGTCCCTCAGCGAACAGCAGGCTCAGCGTGCTTGGCGAGCCTTCGGTGATCTCAATGGTCATGGTTACGGCTAAACTCGGCGTTTTTTTCCCCCCAACAACCCGTCCGGTCAAGCAAAACGGCATGCGTTTCCTGTTCTAAACAGGTCACCAATACGTTTCGGGAGCATTTCCAACCCGGCCAAGGTGCGAAAACCACGGGCAGGCGGGAAGGTCGAGGGCCCTATCTCGCGCGGCGGGCGCGGGTGGGAGGAGGGCCGACACGGAGGTAGCCGCCTGACAGAAAGCCGTACAGTTGCTGGGTCAGCACCTCGGCGCTCTCTTCCGAGTAGCCCAGGGTGACCGCTTGGTAGAGGAGCTCTTTGAGCGCGCCGATGCTCAGGTACGCCAGCACGCGCGGCTCCCCCTCGTCGACGATGCCCAGGGCCTGCCCGT
>JAYUYU010000757.1:0-9701 GCA_043752365.1 Myxococcales bacterium
GACCTGGTAGCCGAACGACCGCAAGGTCGCGATCGCGGTCAGACTCACCATGGCGTCGTCTTCGACCAGCAATATCTCACCCACGCCGGGAACGACCGAGGTATGGGCCAGCGCCGCGACGCCCGCTTCCGGGTCCGTACACGGTAAATACACGCGAAACGCCGTGCCCGCATCGAGATCGCTATTCACCTCGATGCTACCGCCGTGAGCCTTCACGGTGCCGGCCACGGACGCCAAACCCAGGCCCGTCCCCTTGCCGACCGGCTTGGTCGTGAAAAACGGCTCGAAGATGTTTGGCACCTGTTCTTTGGGAATGCCCCGCCCGGTGTCAATCACCTCCAGCACCACGCACAAGCCGGACGGAAGGCCCCGGGCGCTCGCTCGCGTGAGCTCGACGGAGGCGGTAGCCACCGTGAGCTTGCCGCCGTTTGGCATCGCGTCGCGCGCGTTGACGAGCAGGTTGAGCACAGCGCTTTGTAGCAGCGCGGCGTCGCCCGCGACCGTGGGGTGACGGGCGTTGAGCTCAGTGACGATGGTGATGTTCGGATCCATCGAGCGGCGCGCCAGCGACACGGCCTGCTGCACGACCGCGTGCAAATCAGTGGGGCTCTGGACCATGCGCGCCTTGCGCGAGTAGGCCAGCAGCTGCCTGGTCAGCTCAGCCAGTCGCTGCGACGCCAAAAGAATGCTGTCGGAGAGTTCGTGAGCCGCGTCCTGCTCGGGCAAGTCGAGCTTGAGCAGCTCGACCGAGCCGATGATGGCCGTTAGATTGTTGTTGAAATCGTGGGCAACGCCGGCGGCCAGCCGCCCCACCATCTCGAGCTGTTTGCTCTCCATGGCTTGCAGCTCGGCCTCGGCGCGCGCGCGCTCGGCTTGCTCGCGCCGCAGCGTCTCCTGCCGCGCTAGCCGCAAAGAGCGCTCCATGCGGGTCACGACCGCGACCATCAAGCCACCGAACAGCGTGATGGCCATGAACGTCAGGCCCAACGAGCGCGCCCACGTCCGCGGCGACAGCATGTCGATGTCTTGAGGATTCGGGGCAGGCAGGTGACCCGTCACCACCGCCCACGCCACACCGCTCAACACCAAGGCCGACGCCAGCGTGAGCGCGATCATCGCACGCTGGCCGAGCAGCAAGCCGGTGAGCATCAGCGTGACCATCAGGCACACGCCCGGCCCCGACAGCACCCCCACACTGGCGTAACCGACCAGCGCCATCGCAAGCGACGTAACGATTACGATCCAGGACCGCGCGGCTCCGCGGGGTCGCCCGGTGAACGCCGGCACCGCGACCAGCAAGGCTGCCACAATCGCGCCGATCACCAAGCGCGCACGCCCGTCCCCTCGCTCGACCGACAACCAGATCGCGATCGTGCTTACGATGAAGATGACGGCCAAACTGCGCAACACGCGCAGCGCCACCTCCCCACGCCAAGCGAACGCCTCGTCTTCGTCCCCCGGCGGTTGCCCTGCGGCCTGCATCTACCCGAAGACTAGGCAGGAATGCCGGCAAACTCGCGGGAGAACGAGCGACCGCCGGAAATACACGACCAAATCAAGGGGCGTATCCCCAACGCCGCGTTGTGTCGCGACGCCATTCGGGACCACGCCCCCTGGTTTGGTGCGCACTTAGCGAACGGCGGCGCGCGCGGCCCGGGCAGCAGGCGACGTGATGCGCCCCACCTGACGTTGCGTCAGCACCGAAGCGGCCTTGACGTGCCCCGAACTCTTGCGGGTGGACTTGCGCGAAGCCTTGCCACTGGCAGAGCTTTCGAGCACTGGGCCGCCGCGATTGTCGGAGCGCTTCGTAAAGTTATGTGGCGGGGTGCCAACTCCATCGAGCAGGGTCTTATCGATGTTTTCGTCGCGGCTAGGCTTGCGCAGCTTTTTGGGGCGCGGTGGCCTGCTCTGCCGGAAAAGCTCTGCCATATACGCTTCTGCCTTCGTCGCCATACGGTCCCTCTTCTTTCTAGGAGTCGTATCGACTCCTTTGAGACGTGACGTGACTGCATCCGAAAACGCTGCGAGCGCCCCTCCTCCCAGCGCTGGATGATACACGCCCTACAGCCGCCGGCGTCGAACAATTCCTACTCAGCGACGATTCGTGGACGACCCGCTCCTGAAACAGCGATTCCGTACCTTCTGACAGTGGACAAGCGTGTAGGCACTGCGTCACTCGACATTTGCGACACGGCTACAGTTCAAGACCGGGTCGTTTCGATGCAGCTGTCTTCAATGCGTGCAGCCCGCCGCAGCAGCAGAGAGAGCTGACGCCGGGCGAGCGTGACCTTCGCCGGCGCCACTGCATCGACGCTGCAGCAGCCGTGCCAGAATTATCAAAGCTGACGACACCAAAAAATTTTGGTCCCGGCATGGGAATGAGAAAAACGTCAGCCAGGTTGTTCGCACACCCACTCGGGACCAGAGAAGGTCACAATGGCCAAGGTACGACTCGCAACGTAGCGCGCATGACGGCGCTATCACTCGTTCACGGCTGGCACCCTCGGAGCCGCCTCGCTGCGTGATTCGCCCACGGAGGTGCTGTGCGGTCTCATTTACGACACGGAAGCGGCAAAAACGCAGCGACCCGAACGAGCGCGGGTCTAGCTACTCACCGAGGACCGGCGCGCAGCAGTGCGTGCGCAGGTCACGGCAGCCATGGGTAGCCTGTGGCCCAACGCCGGCGCCGACGCCAGCGAGGAGCTACGTCGCTTGGCGCGCGACACGTCCGACAACGTGCGCGTCTCGGCAGCCGTCGGCTTGGCGCGCGCCATCGAGCGCGCTAGCGCGCCGGAGCGCATCGATCTAGTGTGCACTTGGGCGCTGTCGGAGCACCGCGACGAACGCTTGGCGTTGGCGCGCGCCCTGACGTGGAGCACGCCCGTGTTCGTGGCCGACCTGGTATTAGAGCAGCTGGCCAACGACGACAGCACCGCAGTGCGGGCCGCCGCGCTGGCCGCCGTCGCAAAGCACTTCCACGAGGACTCATCGGCCTACGTGCGCATCGTCAGCAAGTGCTTGGAAGACCAAGACGGCAACGTGCAAAGGCTGGCGCGCGCCCTGTTCAAGCGCGCGCGCGGCTAGCGCAGACCCTCAAAACTTCATGCTGGGCGGGGCAAGGTCGTAAGACTCTTGGTAGTCCGCCAGCGAGGCCTTGACCACCTCACGAGCGTGCTCGTGACCATAAATGCCCGAGACGGTAATTTGGTTTTCGGTGCCGGGCATCAGCTTGTAGGTCGAAAAATAGTGCACCAACCGGTCGACGATGGCGCGCGGCACGTGCGAAATGTCGGCCGTGTCCGTGTAGTACGGGTCATTGTCCAGTACGGCCACGATCTTGTCGTCGGCCTCCCCGCGGTCGACCATGCGGATACCGCCCACCACGCGCGCCTCGAGCAGGATTTCGGAGCGCGTGATCGGGCGCTCGCTGATCACGCAAATGTCGAGTGGATCGCCGTCAGCGGTGTCGACGCCTTCCGCAGAAAGCGCCGCCACGCGCTGGGCGCAATAGGTCCGCGGAATGAAACCGTACAAGGTCGGCGGCTGTGCCGAGCCGCGCTGCGGGCGATCGACCTTCAAGTACCCGGTCGACTTGTCGATCTCGTACTTCATCGTGTCGAACGGCGTGATCTCGATGTAAGCGGTGACGACGTTGGGAGCGTTGTGACCAGCGTCCAGGCCATGCCAAGGGTGGGGGCGAAAGCGATAGAAAGGGGGAGGGGGCATCGTCATGAAAACGGGCGGAGCGTAGCTACATTTTGCTGGCGCACACCTTTCGGAAACAATTCGCCCAGACTTCCGGCACCATTTCAGCCTCCGAAAAAATCGCAGCAGCCCTGTCGATCTGCGCCGAGGTGGTTCGATTACATGAAGCGAGCGGCCCAGCAGCCCTCGCACCGAGGAACATCAGCCATGCAATACATTCTGCTCATCTACGAGAACGAAGCCGAAGCCAAGGGTCGTAACAGTGAGGAAAAGCAAAGGATTTACGGCGAGTACATGGCCTTCACCGGCAGCGTGAAAGAGAGCGGCCAAATGCGGGCCGGCGAGCCGCTCGAGTCCGCTGCCACTGCTACGACCGTGCGCGTGAAGGCCGGCAAGACGGTCAGGACCGACGGGCCGTTCGCCGAGACCCGCGAGCAACTGGGCGGCTTCTACATCGTGGACGTCAAGGACTTGGACGAAGCCGTCGCCATCGCCGCTCGCATTCCCACCGCCAAGACGGGCAGTGTCGAAGTGCGCCCGATCATGAAGCTGATGTGAGGCCTGCAGCCGGCGGCGGGCTAACCTGAGCTTGCCGCCGAGGAGCCTTCGCCATTTCCGAATTCGAGAGAATTTACCGGAGTGAATCTGCCGCCGTTACGGCGCGCCTGATTCGCTCCTTGGGCGGCGACTTCGCGCTTGCCGAAGAGGTGGTGCAAGAGGCGTTCGCGGCTGCGCTGGTGCAGTGGCCGACCGAGGGAACGCCTCAGCACCCGCGCGCCTGGTTGATTCAAACGGCGCAGCACAAGGCCATCGATCGCCAGCGCCGCAGCCGGCGCTTCGAAGCTCCGCTCGAAGACGAGGAGCTGCTGGCGTTTGCCCACGACCCAAGCGCTGGCGAGCCGGCCCCGACCGAGCACGACGACTACTTGCGGCTGATCTTCACCTGCTGCCATCCAGCCTTGGCGCTAGAGGCGCAGGTCGCGCTCACGCTCAGGACGTTGTGCGGGCTTTCCACGGACGAGATTGCGCGAGCGTTCTTGGTCGAACCCGTCACGATGGCGCAGCGCTTGGTGAGAGCCAAAAACAAGATCAAAGTCGCCAAGATTCCGTATGCGGTGCCGGAACGCTCGCAGTTGGACGAGCGGCTGGACGCTGTGTTGAGCGTCGTTTACCTGGTGTTCAGCGAAGGCTACGCCGCCACCTCGGGCGATGCCTGGGTGAGGCGAGATCTGTCGACGGAAGCGATTCGGCTTGGCCGGCTGCTGGAGCAGCTGCTGCCCGAGCGCAGCGAGCCCGTAGCGTTGGTCGCGCTGATGCTGCTGCACGACGCACGGCGCGACACGCGCGTCGACGCGGCCGGAGATTTGGTCTTGCTCGAGGACCAAGACCGCACGCGTTGGGACCAGGCGCAAATTGCCGAAGGTTGCGAGCGCGTCGAGCGCGCCTTGCGGAGGGGTGGACCCACGGCCTACGCGTTACAAGCCGCCATTGCGGCGCTGCACGCCCAGGCCAAGTTGGCCCAGCACACGGATTGGCCGCAAATCGTGCTCTTGTATCGCGAGCTCCTGAAGCAGCTGCCGAGCGCAGTCGTGGCGCTCAACCACGCCGCCGCAGTGGCCATGGCCACGGGCCCCGCAGCGGGCCTCGAGTTGTTGGTCGAGCTTTCGAAGCTCGAAGAGCTGCGTGCCTACCAGCCATTCTTTGCAACCCGCGCAGACCTGCTGCGGCGCCTGGGCCAGTTCGAAGCCGCCGTGCCGGACTACGAACGCAGCCTGGAGCTTGCCAAGAACGAGCCCGAGAAACGTTACCTTGCGCGGCGGCTCAGCGACGTGCGCGGCCGAATCGGAAACCCGCGCGACACCTGACACTGCGAAAACACGCGCCCAACGCTCGGCAACGCGGCTTGTTGCTTGACCGCTCCCAGCGTTTGGTTTCTACCGCAGACGTGAGCCAAATTCATTTCATCGGTGGCGAGAAGGGCGGCGTCGGCAAGAGCGTAGTGGCGCGGCTGCTCGCGCAGTATTGGATTGATCGCGGGCGGCCCTTTGCCGGCATCGACAGCGATGCCTCGCACGGCGCGCTCGTGCGCCACTACGGCGATTTCAGCCAGTTCGTCAATTTGCGCAGCAACGACGGCGCGGATCAAATCTTGGACCGCGCGCTCGGCGCCGAGCGGCGCGTGCTGGTCGATTTACCCGCCCAAAGCGCGCAAGCGCTAGACGCTTGGGTGACGGAAGCCAACGTGCTCACGCTCGCCCGTGAGCTCGGTGCGCCAATCACGTTTTGGCACGTCAGCGACGGCGGCTTCGCATCAGTCATGCAGCTGGACAAGGCGCTCGACCGTTACACGAACCAGGTGTCGCACGTGGTGGTGCGTAACCACGCGCGCTCGCGAGACTTCAGTCAGCTGGACGCCTCGCCCGCCATGGCGAAGCTTCGCGACCTGTCCGGTGCGGTCATCGACTTGCCCGAGCTCGACGCCAGCTCGATGTACAAGATCGACAGCGGCGGCTTGAGCTACTGGGCCGCGGCCTACGTGAGCGAGGGCGAAACCGCGCTCAAGCCGCTCGACCGTGAGCGCGTCAAGCTGTGGTTGGCACGTTCTTACGCTCAGCTGGACAAGCTCGGCGCGCTGCTCTGAGGCCGGAAGCCGTCACGGGTCCCAGGGCAAGCCAATCCGCAGCCCGCCTCGCAGAAAGTGGATTGGTTCCCGACCACCGCCCTCGAAATAGTGCTCGTAGGCCAGCGCCAACCCAGCCCAGGGCAGCACGTTACGGCGGCGCAGCGCAGTGAACGCGAACGCGCCGCCGATGCGCGCACCGTAGCTGAGGCGCGTGTTGTCGGCCTCGAACAGCGCCACCGGGGCGGCCTCCAAGTCATACTGCCAGGTCAGGTGCCGTGAGCGAAACACCACCGGCACCGCCGGAAAATAGTTAATCACGAACTCCGACGCGTTGCTGTTTGGTCGCAACAGCGCACTGCCGCCAAACTGCGGCCCCGCCAACAGCGAGTAGCGACCGTCGAACCCCCAGCCAAACAGCAGCCGTCCAGAGCCACCAGCGCCAAATGTCCAATGCTGCTGGGTCCGCCGAAACTGCACGTCGCCGCCCGACTCGATGCTGATGGTGATGCGGTGGCGGTCCGACTGCAGGCCACCAAAGCCCACCCGCGGTACGATCCAGAACGGACACTCCGCTTGGCGTGCCAACACGCGCTCGAACGAGCTTAGCTCGTGCTCGGCCGTGAGCGCTTGCTCGACTGCCGCCGACAGCTTGCCGTGTTGGGCGAACAGCGCCTTGGGGTCACCCAGCGCGGCGTGCTTGGCCCGCAGCTCAGCCAACGTCGCCTCGCGCGCGACCGGCGTTGCGCGACACACGGACGGCAGCAGATGGCGCTCGACCGACAGCCAGGCTTCACGGTCCGCGAACCAATCGTCGACCTCTTCCGCCGCGACCACCCGCCTCACGTCGCTGAGCAGCGAGCGCGTGCCCTCCGGGTCCTGAGCGAGCGCCAAACTAGGGCAAATTACGAGCAGGGGAGCCAGCAAGCAGCACGCCCTAAGCCAAAGCATGCCGTGCTTGTTGAGGTGCAGAGCAGCCACGTCAAGCCCGAAGCATCGACGAATTTCTACAACGGCCGCGCCCGCCAGCGCCAGAAAGGGGCGCTTTTCCCGCTAGAGGCGGCACTTTGGTACGCCCGCCCTTACCGGCCTCCACGGCGTGGCCGTTCCTCGCAACAGGATGAGCAACACGGAGGCGATGCAACGCGCCCTCACGGACGTAGTCTCACGCGGCGATTTCGTCGTTCCTCCCTATCCGGCGGTCGCGCTGCGCCTGCAACGGCTGCTCGCCCGAGAGGGCTACGGCGTGGGGGAGGTAGCAGACGTGTTGGCAGCCGACGCGGCGCTCGCCGCCACGGTGCTGGCGGCGGCGAACTCGGCGCTGCTCGGGACCGGTGGCGCCATCACCAGCCTGAGCCGCGCTGTGAATCGTTTGGGTGCGCGCGCCGTCGGTTCCATCGCAATCGCCAGCGGGGTCGGCGCCGTCGCGGTCACGACCGGGGTTTTGCAAGACGTGCGGTTCCGAGTATGGCGGCGAAGCATGACGTGCGCGCTGACCTGTCAGAAACTCGGCGGCGCGCGCGGGCTAGTGCCCGAAGAAGCGTTTCTGGCCGGCCTGCTCTACGGTTTCGGCCGGTCCATCGCGGTGGCGTCGCTCGAGCAGTTGCTCAAAACGCACCAGCCACCGCGGCCGCTCTCGAGCGGCGAGTGGCTCACCATCGCCGAGCAACACCGCTTATCGCTAGCCCAGGCCATCTCCAAAACTTGGCAGCTTCCGCCCGCCATCGCAGAAGTCATGACGGGCAGTGCCGGCCACGACAACTCGGCGCTGAACCAGCTCGTGTTGCACGCTGACAAGGTTGCCGGCGAGCTCGACGCCGGTCGCATGCCGCAAGCCGAATCTCCCAGCGAGGTCCGGCTACTGGACGAGCTAATCGCGGGGCTACCGGCAGCCTTGGAGGCCTTCGCGCCGCCCGCACCCCTGCCCACCACGCGGCCCAGCCCGCCCAGCGCGGTGCTGGCCAAACCCAACCACGCCCTCGACGGCGAGCTGCGACCCAAGCTGTTGAAGGTCGTCGATCGACGCACCAAAGCCGCCGCTACCCTGACCTGCATCGCGCTGGCGCCGTCCGGTATCGAGGTCGAGAGCTCACGACCGTTTCAAGAAAGCTCGATGGCGCGTCTGGTCGTGGGCGAGGCCGACGCCCACTTCGAACCTTGGCTGAACGTCGTGCTGTGTGTGCCCAGCGGTGCCCTCTACCGCGTCGAGCTGGAGCTCTTTTCGCCCACACGCGAAGCGCGCGAACAGTGGCGCGCGATTTACGACGCGCCTTGAGGCTGCTGGCCCGGAAAGCACCGCGCAGCCTGTAAGCCCGCCGCGCGCAGCCGCGTTTGCCTTGGCGACATGCGCCAAAGATTTCCTGGTTTTGGGTTTGCGCTCTCGGCGTCGGTGCTCGTGCTCGGCAGCGGCTGTGGCGGCGCCGCGTCCAGTCTCAAGTTTGCCGGCGCAGAGAACGCCGGGGCCCCGGCGCCACCGGAAATGCGCGCCCGGCAAGCGTTGGCCGAGTCGGCGCCCGCGCCAACGTCCGCTCCGCCCATGCCTGGCGACGGCGCTAGCTTGGCCCAGCAAGCCTCGACGGCTAGCAGCGCGGCGCGCGCCCCCAGCCGCGAAATGCTGGACATCGAAGCCAACGTGACGCTGCAAGTCTCGAAGGTAAAGCCTGCGCTCAAAGCGCTGCACGAGCTGACGGCGCGGGTCGGCGGCGTCATCACCGAAGAGCGCGTCGACTCGGCCTCCGAGTACGGCGCGGCGCAGCTCACCCTGCGCGTACCCAGTGGCGCCACGCAAAGCGTCTTCGATGCACTTGACCAGCTCGGCAGCGTGCTCGGCCAAAACGTTACGGCGCGCGACATCGGCAAGGAGTACTTCGACGCCGACCTGCGGCTGTCGAGCTTGGAAGCGACTCTGCACCGCTATGAGGAGGTCCTGAGCCACGCCACGAAGGTCGACGAAATCTTGCGCATCGAGCAGGAGCTGGGGCGAATCCGCAGCGAAATCGAGCAAGTCAAAGGCAACTTGCGCTGGCTTTCCGATCGCGCGGCGCGTGCCACGCTGCACGTCTCGCTCCGCGAACGGCCGACCGCAATTGCGCATTCGCAGGAGCCCGAAGCCAAATTCTTCCCGACCCTGCGCTTGCCCGCGCTCATAGACTTCGGCAAGACGACCGAAGGCTACGTGGGCGGTGGCTTGGCGCTGCGCTTCAGTCGCGTCATCAGCCTGGACTTGGACCTGCTGGAGCGCCCGAACTCGGCGCAGCGCGGCCCCGACGCGGTCTTGGCCAGCCTGGGCGGCGAAATTTACTCGGACCTGCTGGGCGGTGGCGAGCGACGCTTCCTCAACCCGTTCTTGGGCTGGCGCGCCGGGTACGCTCAGCTC
>JAYUYU010000758.1:0-3888 GCA_043752365.1 Myxococcales bacterium
GGGAAAGGCTCTGTCGCGGGGTCGATGGCCCCGACTACGCTCTTCGGTCGCGGCAACACTGACCGCCTAACAGCACTTGGCAATCGCGACAGTACAAGACCAAACTTAACCGAGCACGCCGTCGCCGTCGAACTGGCGCTGCGAGAAGAACAGGTTTTCCGGCTTCTTGGTGAGCGTCGGGCTGGGCCTGGGCTACGCTGACGTCGAATGTCGGAGCCACCCGAATGCCTAGCGTGCGGGACCTGCTGCTTCTCTCAGCTGGCGACTTTCGTACGGGTCACCGGGGCTGACCACGCGCGGCTTGGCGAGCAAGCGGAGAGCTTGGTGAAGTTCGATGGCTTTCGGGCCTACATGGCGATGGTCGACGGGCACTGCGCGGCACTGGTCGTCGACACCGCTTCGATGCAGCTGGTGTGTGGGGCGTACGGCTCACGCCCGCAGGTGTGCCGCGACTTGGCGCGTGGCTCGGGTGAGTGTCGCGCGGAGCGCGATGCGAAGGCGCAGCGGCCGCGGCTGGCCTTGCTGCGCAGCCGGCGTCAGGCTGAGCCGATTCAACGCTAGTGGGCTTTCCGCAAACCAACCTAAACTTCGCGACCGACCTGGCGTAGCTGCAAGCTGTCTATGATGTCGCCGTGGGCCAGCGCGTTGGTGATGACCACCAGCCAAGCGTCGTCGCTGCACCAACCGCCGCGCTTGAGCTGACCGAGGGCGTTGCGGACGGTTTTTTCCGGATCATCGCTGAACGGCATCAGGAATGGTTCGACACCCCAGGGCAGCAGCAGCTGCCGGAACAGCGCTTCGTCGTCCGTGAAGGCGTAGATGGGCACACCCACGGCGCGCATAGCCGCCAGCGTGTACGCCAAGTTACCGCTGCGCGTGAAGACGACGATGCCGGAGCTACCCAAGTCTCCCGCTAGCATGGCCGCCGCGCGCACCATTTTGGCCTTGGGCTCGACGAGCACGAGGCTCTCGTTCAGCCAGCGTTTTTCCGTTGGCTCGATGGTGCAAACGATGCGCTTCATGGCGTCGACGCACTCGAGCGGATACAGGCCGGTGGTGGTTTCGCCGGACAGCATCACGGCGTCGGCGCGCTCGCGCACCGCGGTCGATACGTCGGAAATTTCCGCGCGCGTCGGCATGGGCGCGCTGATCATCGACTCGAGCAGGTGCGTGGCGATGATGACCGGCTTGCCGTAGCTCAGGCAAAGATCGACGATCTGCGTCTGAACCAACGGTAGCGTGTGAAAATCGATTTCGATGCCCAGGTCGCCGCGCGCGACCATCACGGCGTCGGACGCTTGCACGATGGCGTCCAGGTTTTTGATGCCGCTCTGGTCTTCGATCTTAGAAATGATGCGGGCTTTGGAGCCGAGGTCGTCGAGCAGCGCACGCAGCTTGAGGACGTCCTCGCTCTTGCGCACGAACGAGAGGGCCACGAAGTCGAGCCCGGCCGCCACGCCAGCGCGCACGTCTTGTTCGTCCTTCTCCGTCACCGAGGGCAAGCTCACCTCGATACCGGGCAGATTGATGTGGCGGCGCGAGCCCAGCTTGCCAGCCGTCAGCACGCGACAGCGCACGTGCGTTGGGTCGAGCTCCACGACCTGCAGCCGCATCAAGCCGCTGTCGAGCAGAATGGTAGTGCCGACCGTGACGTCGGTCGGTAGGCCCGGGTAGTTGACGGACACGCCGCGTACGCCTTCAGTTGGAGCGACCGTGTAAAGCTCGAGCTCGTCGTCGACCTTGAGCTCGAGCGGCTCGGCGACCACGCCCGTGCGGATCTCCGGCCCCTTCACGTCCATCATTACCGCCACGTGGCGGCCCGCCGCCGCCGAGACTTGCCGCACTCGGCCGATCAACGCGGCGGCCCACGCTCCGCTGCCGTGCGCCATGTTGAGCCGCAGCACGTCGACACCCGCCGAAATGAGCTGACCCAGCCGTTCGTCGCTTTCGGTGGCTGGACCGATGGTGGCGATAATCTTGGTATGTCTGTAATAGCCGCGCATGCGCTGCCGAGTGTAGGGCCTTTTGTCCCAGCTCGATTGCCAATTGACGGCCGGCGCACGCGCTTGGCGGCCAAGCCGCGCCCGGTCGGGCAACCGGCGGCAAGGCCAGCGTTGGCCCGCCTTGCCGCCGACTTTGACCAGCTACAGTGCTTTGCAGGGGCAGTCTTCGCCGCAAGCGCAGCTCGGACCACACTGACACGTCTCACCGCAACGACAGCTGTTCTCGGCGGCGCGCTGGCAGCAGCTGTTGGACGCCTTGGACCGTTGAGCCTCGCCTGAATTTTCTTTGCTTTGTTTCATGTGCGTTTTCCTGGTTTGCGGCGCTCTTTGCGCCCGATCACAGATGCAGACGCAGGGCTCGAGCGAACATTACACTCGACAGGCTCGAGCAGTGTGGCGGCGCGACTCTAGCCGTCAGAACGTTATGTAGAGCCCGCGCCCGCCGCGGGCAGCTTGCTGCAGCATGCCTTGTAGGGGCGAAAGCTCGGTGGCGAGGCTGACGTGGGCTTGCAGCAGCGCTTGGAGCTGCGCGAGAGCCTGGCTGACCTCGGCGGCTGTTTGGAAGTACGCGCCTTGGCGACCCGGATCGAACGGCGCTTCGGGCGTGCCCAGCGGTGTACCCAGCGTGAGCGACGGACTCAGCCCCGACTTCTGCAGCAGGTCGCCGATGTCTTGCCAATCGACGTCGAGCCCGATGTCGAGGTCCCCGTCGTAGTACTTGGTGAGTGCAAAATCACCGAGTTCGTGAACGTCGCCGTTTTCGAGCAGGGGCTGCCAATTGCCAGGCAGCGGTTCGCCTTCGTAAGGATCCACGAGCCGGCCGCGGTTCGCGTCGATAAAGACGCGCAGCTCGGCGTCGTCGTTGCTGGTCAGCGCGCGCAGCAACGGCTCGCGCAGCTCGCGCTCGAACGCGCCGTAGTCGAACGCAAACGCCCGATGAGCCATCGTCATGGTGGGTGTTCTGGCAGATTTAGGGGGCCTACGCCGGGCCTGCGCCGCGGCGAGCGCTGATCAACCAATGAAAGCCGCCGCTTTTGGCGGTGGGGTGCTTTCGCACCCGGCGGGCTTCGACGCTGAAGCCGGCGTGGCCCAGCCGCTTCACCAAGGTCGGATCTTCTGCGGCGGACCAATACACGACGGTACCTTGCGGTGTCAGCGCTCGCGCGATGCTGGCCAAGCCTTCATGCTTGTACAAGCGGCTGTTGCCGGCGGTGTTCATGGTCGTCGTTTCGTTGTCGGCGTCGAGCAAAATGGCGTCGAAACGCGCTTCGCTCATGGCAATCAACGCTGCAACGTCGCCTAGCGCAACCTCGGTTCGACGATCCGCCAGGGCCGCACCGGCTAGCGAATACGCCGGATTCTTGTGCCAGTCGACCACCTGCGGAATCAGCTCTGCCACCACGACACGTGCGTCGCGGCCCAAGTTTTCGAGCGCCGCGCGCAGCGTGAACCCCAGGCCCAGCCCGCCAATCAGCACCTGTGCGCCGCGCCGGCTGCGCAGCGGCTGGCAACCGACGACGCCCAGCTGCTGTTCCGAGAACGCGTGTCGCGTCGACATTAGCTCGCGCCCGTTGACCCAGATCATGTAGTGACCGTCGCGCTCGACTAGCGCCTGGCTCCGGCCGTCGGGCGTTGTGACCTGCTCCAGGACGGTCGCCTTCTTCATCTGCCGCAGCCGTGCCAAATGCCGCGCGCAGCGTCAACCGCCAGCTCCGCGTAGTCGGTTACGAGCCGGAGTCGACCAGCTTAATCTCGTTGAGATCGGGCGCTTTATCGCCGTCGGCGTCGGTCCACTCATAGGCGTACCAAGCTTGGTCGAAGCTTGCCAGGTTGGGCAACATGCCCTCCGTCAACTGGTAGGTGGCGGCCACCGTGCCGCTTAGCC
>JAYUYU010000759.1:0-3883 GCA_043752365.1 Myxococcales bacterium
ACCGAAGGCCAAAACGAGTACGTGCTGGAAGTGAACACGCTGCCCGGTATGACCCCCACCAGCCTGTTGCCCAAGATCGCCGGCGCCGCTGGTTTTGGCTTCGGTGAGCTGTGCATGGCCATGTTGGAGCGCGCGCGTTTGCACACCCGCAAGGCCGAGCCTCGCGCCACCGTGCAAGCTGTTCCCGAGCTCGCCGACGAGGCCAGCGTGGTGCTGCGCCGCTACGGCGCCGAGCGCCGCTCACAGCGGTCGCGCACGGCCTGATTGTAACGGCCGGTCATCTCGAGGACGTCCGCCTTGGGGTCCTCGGGGGGGAAGTAGACAAAGCGCGAACCTTCGGCGCGCGAGCGCTCGGCTTGGCCTGGGTTGACGGCGATGCCGCCGATGCCCAGCGCAAAGCCGAGCCCGACCGTGATGCCGCCACCGATGGCGCGAGCCGAGCTGATCTTTTGCTCTTGGTCGCCGGTGGCACTTTTTTGAGTGCTGAAGGCGCTCACGAATAAAATCGTGCCGACCGCGACGGCGATGGCACCAGCCGCGCCAAGGCCGCCCGCCACCACCTGCTTGGTGTCGTGGCCGCGCACGGCTTCGGAGTGGCGCACGAAGCTGGGACCTCCGCCCATGTCGTCGCTCAAGCTAGGGATCGACGTCGGACGGGTGTCGCCGATGCGATACAGCGAGACGCCGTCGTCGCGCGTTGCGGACTTCGCGCCGTGCTTGTCGACGAACTCGGCGCGGGTCGGCGAAACGACCAACCAATCTTGCTTCTCGCACTCCGTCCGAGCCACGCCCGCGGCGGTCGGAAAATCGCCGTCCATGCGATGGACGGTGGTGGCACAACCGCTGCCGAAAGTGAGCAAGACGAGGGCACAAATGCCACGCATGGGCCAAGACCGCTATCATGCCGGCCTCGAGGAGTCACCGGGGGCCTACGGGGCGCGCAAGCCGCTTATTGAAACCTCGGTCTTGAATTCGCTGATCTTGCGGACCAGGTCTTCGCGCGCGGACCAGGGCAGCACATTACCGCGTGGGGTCGCATACTCGAGGTACAGGTTACCGTCGGTCGAGACCAGTTCGGACAGCGGCTGGCCGGCCTCGTTCGCGCTGTCTTGAAGGAAGCGGTCGAGGTCGGCATTGGCCGCCAGAAGGTCGTCGAGCAAGGTCATCAGCGGGCGTTCACCGGGCGTGTTGGCCAGCACGGCCGGATGCTTCTCGAGTTCGGCCACGCGCGCTTGCGAAGCGGCCAGCGGTTGCATGGACGCTACCAAGATGCCCTGACCACCACCGTAGAATAGCGCCACGTGCGGGAAGACAGTGCGCAGCGTGTGCACGATGGTCGCGAAATCTTTACGGCGCACATGGTGCAGCTGCACCCACTGCTGAAAGATGCCGCGCTCTGCCATGCGCTGCCGCACGAGGTGATAGAACTCTTGGCTGTACAGGCTGGAGGCGCCAGCGAACCAAATGCTCGAAAGCTCCATCGAGATGAGGTCGTACTTGCGCTGTTCGACGAGCAAGAAATTGCGACCGTCGCCCAGGTGTAACGTCAAGCGCGGATCATGCAACGAGCCGTTGTTGACCGCACCGAAGTACTGGTCCGCCGCTTCGACGATGGCCGGTGAAATCTCGACGAGCTCCAGCTTTTTCCAGGGATAAGAGGCGATAGTGCCGAGCGTCGTGCCCGTACCCAGACCAATGACTAGCGCTCGCTCGAAGCGACTGACGAAGATGGACGGGTAGTGCGCGAAGAAGCGCTGCGCGTTCATCTCCCAGCCCGTGTTGCCCTGGAATTTGCCGTTGGTGAACAGTGTGTAGACGTCGCCCATTTTGGTCACGGTCGTGACGCCGCCGTGAATGTCGTCGCGCACGAACGGCACTTCGTCGGGCTTGTCCCAACCTTCGAAGTACACATTGGTGCCGGCGGTCAGGCGCGCCAAATCCCAGCGCGGCGCCAGTAGCCAAATCAAGCAACTTGCGCCCGAAAGTGCAAACGCAAGCCGCCTTGCGCGACCGGTAATGAAGCGCGTGGTGAGCAGGCCCGCGGCGACGAACAGCAACGCGACCACGAACAGCGAGCGCTCCGAGCCCAGTGCCGGTAGCAGCACATAACCCGTTAACAGCGAGCCAAACACCGCACCCAGCGTGTTCACGGTCGTGAGCCGCCCCACCCACCAGCCCACGTCGTCTGAGCCAGCCACGCGCTGGAGCAACAGCGGAAACGTAAGCCCCATGAACACGGTCGGGATGGACAGCACCACGAACGCGATCAGGCCGCGCGTGGCCTCACGCGCTGCAAACGAGCTGAAGGCCTGCCCCGTGTCGTTGAACAGCAACGGCAGCTTGTCCCAAAGCGGCAGCGTGATGGCCAGCGCCAGCCCCGTCAGTATCAACCCGAAGGGTAGTGCGGCCTCGCCGAAGCGGCTGCGCACCCAGGCCGCGCGTGACGCACCCAAGAACAAGCACGACAAGAAGGCCGCCAAAATCAAGCCGAAGGCGTAGGCGCTGTTGCCGATGATGATCGCCAAAAGGTGCGTAAAAATTACCTCGGCCGCGAACACCAGCGCGCCGGAAGCTACCGCCACCACGTAGGCCGTGAAAGCGTTTGGCACGACCGCTTTGCTGGTATGTACGCCCGACACGTTGGCGCTGGCGCTGGGTAGCGTGACTGGCGCGCGGCGGCCAAAGTAGATAGCCAGGACGCCGATGACCGCGCTGCCGAGCGCGGAGACGAAGACCGTCGCCGACATGCCAAGCAGGGGCAGGATGGCGTACGCAGCTGCCAGCGCACCGATAGCGCCACCCGCCGTGTTGGAGGCGTACAGCGCGCCCAGGCGCCGCTGGCGCAGCGCAGCGCTTGCCGCGTCTGCCGTGGAAGCGGGCAGCAGTCGCGACAGCAGCGGCAAGGTCGCGCCCATGGCGGTGGTGGGCACGACGACGATGAGCAGCGCTCCGAGCCAGCGCGCGGCGCTCAGCACGACGATTGAGCCGGGCGCGCTACGGGCGATGGCGGCGTACAGCGGCGCGAGCGCTTGAAAGGCAAACGGCGACAGCGCCACCGTAACCGCGACCACCAGCTCCAGAACCCCGTACGCGACCAGCGGCCGCTTTACACGGCCCGCATAGCGGCCGCCCAAGAACGCACCGAGCGCCAGGCCGGCCATGAACGCCGACAACACCGCGCTCACGGCGTGCGCCGTCGACCCCACCACGTACGACAAGTACTTCGAAAAACACAGCTGATCGACGAGGCCCGTCGCGCCCGACAGCACGAACAACGTCAAAATTAGCGCAAAAGGCGCAGGCTTTCCGGTCTGCGATGCCGGCCCGGCCTCAGAATCCCGCGAGACCTGCGCTGCGTCTCCGCCTTGCACGCGCGGACCATACCCGAAAGCGCGCTTTTCCTCCCAACCACCCCTGCCTGAAAATAGTTGGCATTTGACGTTGTCGAACGCGCCTCCGCACACTATCTTCCCGCGCCCTTGACCCAAGTCCCCATCGTCTAGCCCGGCCCAGGACACGGCCCTTTCAAGGCTGTAACAGGGGTTCGAATCCCCTTGGGGACGCAGCGTTTCTTCTTAATTTCCGCCAACTTAGCCGGCACCGCCTCGAGTTGTGACAGTTTCTGTGACAGCTCGGGCGGTAAAGTTGGAAACGGCACACCAGCATCGAGCCCAACGGCTTCAGCTTCGCGGATGTAATTCTGCGTGGTGCTGAAGTTGCGATGCCCAGCGCGTTGCATGATGCGCACGTGGTCGGTGCCGGCGAGCACTTCCCACGTGATGCCGCTTGCGCGCAGATCGTAGAACGTGACGCGCTTGGTGCCTGTGCGGTCGGTGTGGAGGTCCGCGCGCTTCACGCCGGCACGTTGAAGGTGGGTGCGCAA
>JAYUYU010000760.1:0-3882 GCA_043752365.1 Myxococcales bacterium
GGTCGTGCCGCCGTGGGAACGCATTCGTTGGCCCAGCTGGCGGACCAATTGGCCGGATTAGCTGGCGGCCCGGGCAGGCCTATGACAATGCCAGGCCCCCATGGCAGCTGTTCCGCCGCTTTATGCTTGCTTGCCGCCGCGCGGTTCGGATTCGGACGCGGTGCTGAACGGCTTTTTGAAGTACGTCGAGCAGCTCGGCCTGACCCTGTACCCGCACCAAGAAGAAGCGGTCTTGGCGGTGATGACGGACAGCAACGTCATCGTGCACACGCCGACTGGCTCTGGCAAATCGCTGATCGCGGCGGCCGTGCACTTCAAGGCCATCGCGGAGGGCCGGCGTTCTTTCTACACGTGTCCGATCAAGGCGCTCGTTTCCGAAAAGTTCTTCGATCTGTGCCGTGAGCTCGGAGCGGAGCACGTTGGCATGATGACCGGTGACGCGACCGTGAATCGCGACGCGCCGGTGATTTGCTGCACCGCGGAAATTCTCGCCAATATCGCGCTCGGCGAAGGCCAAGACGCCGACGTCGATTACGTGGTCATGGACGAGTTTCACTATTTTTCGGACAAAGATCGCGGCGTCGCCTGGCAAGTGCCGCTGCTCACGCTGTGGCGCAGCCGTTTCGTTTTGCTCAGCGCGACGCTCGGCGACGTTACAGCCTTCGAGCAGCTGCTGCAAAAGCACACGGGTGAAGGCGTCGTCACCGTGCGCTCCGGCGCGCGCCCGGTGCCGCTGTCCTTCGAATACCAAGAAAAGCTGCTGCAGGAAGCAGTGCACAGGTTGGTCGAACAGGGGCGCGCGCCCGTCTATGTCGTCAACTTCACGCAGCGTGGCGCGGCCGAAGCCGCTCAGAGCCTGCTGTCCGTCGACTTCTCCAGCAAGGACGAGAAGCGCGCATTGGGCGAGGCTATCAAGGGCGAAAGCTTCCGCAGTCCGCACGGCAAAGAGATGCAGAAGCTGCTGCGTCACGGCATCGGCTTGCACCACGCGGGCCTGTTGCCGCGCTACCGGCTGCTGGTCGAGAAGCTGGCGCAGCGCGGGCTGCTCAAGATTATCTGCGGCACCGACACGCTGGGCGTGGGCGTGAACGTGCCGATTCGCACGGTGCTCTTCACCAAGCTGTGCAAATACGACGGTGAGAAGGTGCGCCTGCTCACGGCGCGTGATTTTCATCAAATCTCCGGTCGCGCTGGCCGCAAAGGCTTCGACACCGAAGGCTTCGTGGTCGCGCTGGCGCCGGAGCACACAGTCGAAAACCTACGCCTCGAAGCCAAATCCGCCTCGCAGGGTCGCAAGAAATTCGTGCGCAAGAAGCCGCCCGACTGGGGCTACGTCCATTGGGACAAGCCGACGTTCGAAAAGCTGGTCGTCTCGCCGCCCGAGCCGCTGCAATCGCGCTTTCAGGTCTCGCACGGCATGCTGCTGTCGGTTTTGGGGCGCCCCGCAGGCGGATGCCGCGCCATGAAGCAGCTGGTCAAAGACAGCCTGGAGACGCCGCAGCGCAAGCGCCACCACAAGCAGGAAGCGCTCGAGCTCTTGCGCTCGCTGTGGCAAGCCGGCATCGTCGAGTTCCGTTCTGCGGCAGACGGCGGGGGTATTCGCCTCAACGCCGAGCTGCAGGCCAATTTCTCGCTCTTGCAAGCGCTGGGCTTGTTCATCGTCGACGCCGTGGAACGGCTCGATCGCGAAAGCCCCACGTACACGCTCGACGTGCTCACGCTGGTCGAGTCCATTTGCGAGAATCCGGACGTCGTTTTGCGCCAGCAGGTCGACAAGCTCAAAGGCCAAAAGGTCGCCGAGCTGAAGGCCGCGGGCGTGGAATACGAAGAGCGCATGGCCGAGCTCGAAAAGGTCGAGCACCCGAAGCCCAACCTGGAGTTTTTGCAAGCCGCCTTCGAGGCGTTCGCGCTGCAGCATCCGTGGGTCGCGCGCGAGGTTTTGAAGCCCAAGTCCGTTGCTCGCGAAATGGTGGAAAATCTTCACTCTTTTAGCGGCTATATCAAAGAATACGGCCTGTCACGCTCCGAGGGCATGCTGCTTCGCTACCTCTCGGAGGTCTACAAAACCCTCAATCAAACCGTACCCGAGCTTGCTCGCACCGAAGAGCTCGAAGACATCATTTTGCATCTGGGCACGCTGATCCGCGGCGTCGACTCCAGCCTGCTCGACGAGTGGGAACGGCTGCGTGATCCAGCGTATCAAGCCGCCGTGCAGGCGGATGAGCCCGCGGACGCTGCTGCGCAAAATATCACGACTGACGCGCGCCGCTTCACCGCGCTGATTCGTAATCTGATGTTCGGTATCTTGCGCGCCATCGAATACGGCGACTACGAAACCATCTCGGACTTGTGCGAAGCCGGCGAGCTGGAGCTCGTGATTCCGGAGCTGCAGCGCCGCGTTAAGCCGTTTTACACGGACAACGAGCACATTCAGCTCGACGCCAACGCCCGCAGTCCCCAAAATCTCACCGTCGAGCCGGGCCCCGATCACTGGAAAGTCTCGCAAGCCATCTTGGCCAAGGACGAAGTTACCGAGTATTCCGTGCGCGGCCGCATCGATATCGCGCGCTCCATTGCCGAGCGTCGCCCGATTCTGCTTTTGGACCACTTGGGCGCGTAGCCCGCCCGGACGGGGTTCGGGCTTTTTCGCGGGTGCGGGTTGGGAAAGCTCAGCGTTCGCCGATTTCGATACCGGCGACGTCGTTCTTTACAGCGGCGCTGTCGACCGAAAGGGCGGCAAAGTCCGGGCCCCAGCTGGCTTCGTGCCCGCGCTCTCAATCGGTTTTTCTTGGTGAGGGCCAACGAACCCGTTCCCGCCCCGGCACGACCGCCGCCCGGCACTGCTTCGTGCCGCGCAATACCGGCGATTGAAGCGAGCCATCAGATGGTGGCGGGGCTGGAAAGGGGCAGGCCCAGTCCGGGGCATCGCGTACGCTCAGTCTTGAAGCGAAATCCCTTACTGGGGGTTAGAGCAGCCCCAGCCTACATTTCCCAACAGATGACCCTCCGCGAGGCCTGCGAGATCCGTCAGCCCGCGGCGCTCGTATGAAGAAGGCAGCAGTCGACGCGGCCCTCAAGCGTGCCATCATGAAGACCGAACCGGTGACGGAGGACCTACAGCCTGATTTTGCGCTCGAAGCGCTAGAAGGGGCCGATCCGACCGAACAGCAGGAGCTTTTGGAGCTCGTGCACCGATTGCCCGAGGCGCTGCCCCTAGCGGCGGGTCCAGCGCTACTACGCATGCGCTTGCTCGAAGAAACGTCGCGCGCTCCCGAGCGGTACGCGCCGTTCACTCGCCAGTTGAGCGAGCTGTACGACTTGCCGCGCGCCGAGGTCGCGGACCTTCTAAAACGCAGCGCCGATGCAGGCGCTTGGCAGCGATCCGGCCTGCCGGGCATCAAGAAGCTGCCCGTGAAGGCGGGTCCTGGCCGTCAAGGCGCTCAAACCTACCTGGTGAAATTTTCGGCAGGCGTGCACTTCCCGGAGCATGCCCACGAAGGGCTCGAGACCGTGTTGCTGATGGCAGGCTCTTACACCGAGAGCACCGGTAGGCTGTACGGCACCGGCGACATCCACTTGATGGAGCCCGGTACCGCGCATGCGTTCACGATCGCCAAAGACGAAGATTGCGTCGCCGCGACCCTGCTGCATGGCCGCCTCAACTTCCGCTCGCTACCGCTGCGTTTGCTGGCGCGCGTGCTGGGGCACTGACGCTGGCCGCGGTGAAAAAGTCCTACGTCCAGCGGCCGATGGCGGGCAGGTCGAGGTGGGCGCCGCCCTTGGCGATCAGCTGCGCTAGCTTGGCTCGGATGGGGTCGGCTGCGGGGAGGTCGGCCGAAACGCCAGCGGCTGCTGCGCGCGCCAGCTCGATGTCTTTCAGAG
>JAYUYU010000761.1:0-3880 GCA_043752365.1 Myxococcales bacterium
TTTCAGTGGGGCGTCGCGTATCCCAGCTTCATGGATCGACTGATCCCAATCGTGGGCTCGCCTAGGCTGGCGCCCTATGACCTGCTGTTGTGGCAGGCCAATTTGGACGCCATTCAGCAAAATCCCGCGTTTGCCGGGGGCAATTACCGCGAGCAGCCGGTGTTGAGCGTGGTGCAGCAGCTGGCCGATCTCAACCTGACGACGGCCCAGAACTACAACGCGCAGCTGACGCGCGAGCAAGTGCTGGCAAATCACGACAAGCTCACGCCGCCGCGCTTCGACGCCAACGACCGCGTGGGCCAGCTGCGCGCCATGCTGTCGCACGACATTTCCAAGCCCTTTGCGGGCTCGCTGGACGTCGCCGCCAAGGCCATGAAAGCCAAGCTGCTGGTGGTCGTGAACGAGCACGACGCTATGGTTACGCCCGGCCCCGCGCTCGATTTTGCCAAGCGCGCCAACGCGTCGACGCTCGTTCTCGAAGGCGACTGCGGCCACAAGGCGCCCAGCTGCGAGGAAACCACCATCGGCAAGCGCATCGCCGAGTTTCTGAAGTAGCCGCGCGGTGACGTGGCCGAATTGCCCTTTCAGCGCGAAATTTTTGGCATTTCGCTGAACGAGCCCCGCCCATCACGCGGCGTTAGCAGCTGCACTACGGAGCGGCCCGCTTGCAACGCGGGCTGTCGACCACCACGGTCACGCCTCGGTTGCTCGGGACGAGGCGGTTCCAGAGCAGAGTGGTTTCGCTGTAGCCGGTAAAGACGTCGACGTGCTGGCCTTTGACGGCGAGCCCGCGATCTTCGGCCAAAAAGCAGCCATCGTGCCTGCCGCTACCCGATGCGTCGCGCGCAATGCCGTCGTACTCGGGAATGTACAGCGGCGTGCCGAGCGGAATAACGTTCGAGTCGACCGCGACGGTGACGAGCGGCGTGATGCCCTTGCCGGTCGCGCCGCGCCCCCATGGAAACTGCTGCTTGTCGAGCAAGTCGAAGCAAATGCGCTGGCCTGTGCGCGGGCATTCGGCAGCGCAGCTGCAGTCACGTTTGGCGAAACTGACGGTGCCACCCGACCTCAAGGTGCCGCTGCCTTGCACGCAAACGCTTTCGTAGAAAGCGCGCGGCACGCTGGCAATCGGTTTGCAAGAGCCGTTCATCAGGTTCAAGGTCGGGCCCTCGAAATCGCCTTCGCTCGGGAAGTCGTAGTAAGTGTTCTTGAAGGTGCCGAGCACCTTGCCGGCCAGCTGCTGCTTGCTGGGCGCGAAAGCTGGCACGAAACTGCTGCTGGCATTGGCGTCGGTCGCGCTTTGCGTGCTGTCCGGGGGAGGCGCGTCGTTGATGACCTGCGTGCGGGTCGTGCGCGGCGCTAGGCGGGCTTGGCGTGGGTCCGTCTCGGCGTCCGATGGCAGGTTCGAGACCTCGCCCTCGAGCGGCTGCGCCATCCAAGCCGAGCCGGCGGTGTTGCAGCCGAAGGAGCCGCACAGCACCAAATAGGCCAAACCAAGGGTAACGGAGTGCTGGCGCATCATAGGTCCTTGCGGCGGGGCAGGGGCGTGTTCGGCACTGAGTCTGCGCGTAGCCGGGCACGGTCCGAATCGCACTCTTGACCGGTGTCGGCCGTCACTAGGGGGCGCAGGCGTTCGGTGTGCGCCAACCAGTGTTGCGTCACGTGCGCTGGAGCACCAGCTGCCTCCAGCGTCTCTTTCAAGATCGTCAGGCGCCGCGCAAATTGGCCGCCCATAATCGGGTGGGCGCGGTGGGCTTCGTCGATGGGGCGGCCCGTGTACTCGCTGCCAGCGCCCAGGTGCTGCGCCGCGAACTCGTACTCCATCTGCTTGATGCGCTCGCGCCGCGCGTTACGGAAAAAGAAGCCGATCATCACATCATCGAACAACCGATCGACGAAGCGATCGACGAGTTTGCGGAGCGCCGGCTCACCACCGAGATCGTCGAACAGGCTGCTGGCCATGGGCGGGCGGAGCGTAGCGCGAAATGGCGCTCACTGCCGCGGCCTTCGGGCTGGCTACAGCGTTCGTAGGCGACGGATGCGGCGTTGGGCTTCCATGTTCGCCGGATCGAGCCGGTTGGCTTCGCGCCATTCGTGCTCTGCGCCGGTCTTGTCGCCGAGCAACAGCAAGGCGTCGCCCAGAACCACGTGGGAGCCGGGGTCGCGCGGTTCGCGCGCCAGCGCGCGTTGCACCCAGCGCACCGCTGCCTGGCCGTCGCCCAGCTGGATCAGCACCGCCGCCAAGCCGCGGCTGGCCTCCAGGCTGTCGGGCTCTAGCACGATGGCGCGGCGAAAAAACCGCTCGGCGCGCGCCACATCGCGCTTCTTCAGCGAAGCCTCGGCTTCGTGCAGGTTGCGATTGAGCAACGCCTTGAACTTTGCCGCATCTTTCGGATCGACACCGGCGGCCATCAGCCAGGCTTGCTTGGCGCCTTCGTGATCACCAATGCGCACCAGGCCGTCGCCCAGCAACGACTGCGCGCGCCCACTGTTTGGATCCAGCTCGATGGCACGGCGAGCTTCATCGGCGGCTGCGGCGCCGTCTTTACGGATCAAGAATAGCTGCGCCAAATCGATGTGAGATTGCGCGCTATTGCCGTCCCAGCGCACCGCCTTGCAGTAGGCAATTTGCGCGTCGTCGACCTTGCCCTGAACCAACGCTTTGGAGCCGGCAGCCTGCTGTTCGTAGGCTGCTCCGGGGAAGTTGCCCTCGTCGAGCTTCAACGGATCCAGCAAGGCGGCGCAGGTGGGCGCTACGGTGCCGGACTCGTCTTTACCGATCGGCGCCTTGCGCGCTGGCTCGGGCAACGCCGCTAGCACAGCCTCCAAGGCTGCTGGTGGGGTTGCCGGTGTTGCGGCAGCAGCAGCGGGGGCAGCCTGGGGCACGGCGACTGCCGCGGCATGCGCGGGGGCAGCAGCCGGCGCGGCGCTCGCCACGGCCACTGAAGCGACGGTAGCTTGCGATTTTTTCGACAATGAGCCCAAGAACCAGGCCAAAAGCAGGCCTTGCGCGCACGCCAGGCCGACCAGCAAGGCCGCCATGGGCTTGGTGATGCCCAAGCGTTTGCGGGTCGAGAGCCGCGGCGCCGGGCTGGGGCGCGGTGCGGCCATTTCTGCGCCCGCAAGCTCGTCGAGTGGCGGCGCTAGTGCGGGCTGCGGCGGAGGCGGCAGGCTCGGGCTGTGAGGCATCGGGATGGATGGCGCAATGGGCGCCTTCTCCGACTCGGCCATGTTGAGCGCGACGTCGATGGTCGACATCACGTTGGTGACCGCGGGCTGCTGCACCGGATCGACCTGCACGCGTCCAGAGCTGAGGACGAGCAGGCCGGCCAGCGCCAGCGCGCCGTCGAACGTCACGCTGGGCTCGTGCGGCGCGTGCGCGGACGCGCCCACGACCAGCCCCTCCGAGAGATCGATGGAAACCGTCAAGCGCGGGTTGGCGATGGTCATGCGCATGGCGCGCGGCGTCGTTACCAGCGCGCGTAGCAAGCGCGCCGGGCCCGTGATCTCGAGTCGCGTGTCGAAAGCTTTGCCCACGCGCCCAAGCTCGATCAGCGAAGTGTCGGCCTCGGCCAGCGTGGCCAGCGCAGACTCGAGTCGATCGAGCGCCGGCACAATCAGGGTATCGGACCAAATTTCTTCCCAACGCACCACCAACAGGGACGCCCAGCGCAGGCGCGTGTCCTTGCGCATGCGACGCAGCAACTCGTAGCCGTGCCCTTGCAAGTGCTGCTCACCGGCGATCAACACCTCGGGGTCGACCTGTCGCAGTCGCGCAAAGCGCGCTTCGGACGGGTTCAAGTCGGTTACGACGACGGTCGCGCCGCGCGAGCGCAGCTCTTGAGCGACGCTGTCGGCGCGCGCCGAATCATCGTCTGCC
>JAYUYU010000762.1:0-3878 GCA_043752365.1 Myxococcales bacterium
CCGTGGACGCTTTCACGCCGGGCCAAGGCCGCGAAAACACGCGAGGCCGCGGCCGACTTGCTGGCTCAGCTGGCGCACGTTTTGTGGCGACTTTGCGAGGCGCTGCGAGTCACGGCGGTGCTATTGGCGCCGTTCTTGCCCGAAGCCGCGCGGTCCATCATCACGCGCCTTGGAGCAAACGAAGCCGAGCTGAGCGACTTGGCCTGCGCGCGCTTCGGCACGGCCTCGCGCTTTCGACCTCAACCAGGCTCCGCGCTCTTTCCACGCCTCAGGGCTGACCCTTGAAGCGGACACCGCCACCTCGGCTGTGCCGAGTCGTGTCACGGGGCGGCGTCTTCGTCGCCCTCGTCGCCGAACTCGGCCGAATCCGGCAGCTCGTCCAGACCCTGCCCGCCTCGCACCGGAATGGCGCGGGCGTGCGCCACCTTTTCGAGTGTCACCGACAGCGACGAGAGGTCCGATACGGCGGGCAAAAACGCGCGCGTGCCATCCCACAAGTCGAGCGCCACGCTGCCCGGCGCGTCGAGAATCACCCGGTCAATTTGGGCCCATCTGTAGCGGCGCAACCGCGGGACGACGAGTGAGACGATGTCGCGGTATTCGACCCCGTCGCCGCGAATGCGCACGCCGCGCATGTTGGCGCGCAGCAGCGACGCGCCGGCGCCGACCACCAGGCACGCCGCGAACACGCGCGCGCTGATGATGCCGCGCGCGCCACGCTCGACGATGTTCAAGTAGAGCCAGCTACCCGAAGGGCTTGCTTCCGCCAACAGCACGACGACCACGGCAACAGCCGCCACCACTGCGTACAAGATCGACGGGATGCGAATCGACAGCGGCGGACCGAAATTGGTTTCGGTCGGACGGTACGACATGTCGAACCCCGGAGGACGAGACGCGCGAGCCATCGTTGTTGAACGTAGCGGACGCCCCGAAGCTTGGAAAGTCGTGTAAGAAAGCGGCGTGGCTACGCTCGTCACCCGCAAGAGAAATTTGAAGTACAGCGTGCCAACCCCGCTGCTCAAAGCCCTCGGCGACGCGATGCTGGCCGCGCTCTCGCTCCCCCAGGCCGAGCTGAGCGTGCTGCTGACCGACGACGCGGGCATCCAAGTGCTCAACCGTGACCACCGTCAAAAGGACAAACCTACCGACGTACTTGCCTTCCCGATGGACGAGAGCGTGCCCGATCCAGCCGGGATCCTCGGCGATGTGGTGATCTCCCTCGACACGGCGGAGCGCCAGGCGCGCTCGCGCCAACGCCCTTTGATAGAGGAGGTCCGCTTTCTGTTGGCGCACGGGCTCTTACATCTCGTTGGGTACGACCACGCCGAACCCATCGAAAAGCGCGAAATGGTCGCTATGACCCGCCAGCTGGTGCGTGCTGCCCCGCTACCGGAAGCTCCCCAACGCCGGCCCATGCCACGTCGCAAACTCAAAAAGGGCTCGAAATAGTGAAGCTAACCGCGGGGGTTTGCTGGGAAAATTAGCCCCCTGCATATCCACAGGCGACGTCCCCGCATAGAACAAGGCAAGCGGTGCCAAGCGGTGACGAAACGGGCCTCCTGGCCGCCGCCCCGTCACCCTGACCGTGCTGACCCGCAGAAAAAAAGCACTATTTCGCGCCGGGGTTGTTTCTTTCCCCTTGATTGCGCTGTTCCATCCCTGTTATCGCTTCGCCCGTGCCTTGTTTGGCGGCCTACGGGAATCATTCCCGTGGGAATGAGCCCGAGGCCGGCAAATACGGCAAAAGATTCTGGGAATCTGAGACTAGGAGGTCGCATGGCTGGGAAAAGACTGACGAAGGCGCAGGTTGTTGCTGAGATCGCGAACGCTTCGGATTTAGATAAGAAGAGCGTGGGTCGTTGCTTCGAGTCGCTGCAGGAGCTCATCCGCAAGCAGCTCTCGGCACGTGGCCCGGGCGAGTTCGTGGTTCCGGGGCTCGTGAAGCTCCGCGTGGTGAAGAAGCCGGCGACGAAAGAGCGCCAGGGTATCAACCCTTTCACCAAGGAGCCGATCACCATTCCGGCGAAGCCCGCGAGCAAGAAGGTCCGTGCGACCGCGCTCAAGGCTCTCAAAGATCTGGTTCAGTAAGACTCTGCGTCTTTGCGCCTGCGTCCCCGGTTCGTCATCGAGCCGGGGACGTTCGCGTTTTGTGGCTCGGACTCATGCGGCCGCTGCCGCAGGGGCACGCAACGTCACCAGTAGTAGGTCGCGCCCAGACGCACCAGGCCGCCCGCTGAAGTGTTGGTGGTGCGCCCCGTTAGCGGGTCGATGAACTCGGGGTTGTCGGCTGCGTGCGGGTCCCTGCGCCAGCGCAGAAAGCCCATCAAATCCGCGCCCAGCGCGAAATGGCGGGTGACGCGCGCTTCGATACCGAAGCCTAGTTGGCCCCCCGCATATGAATAGGTTTCGTCGCGCAACAAGGGCTCACCCTGAGCGGTCGTGCCGCTGTCCAGCAGCGCAGCGCCGAAGCCCAAGCCCACGATGCCGTAGAGCTGTACGGCGCTGCGGGGGTTGGCAAAGAACAGCCCGTTGACGAGCAGCGCCTGCTCGAAGCGCTGGAAGCCGTTGTAGTCGTTACCCCAGAGCAGCTCGAGCGAGCCTTCAATGGCGATGTGAGGGATGGGTCGGAAGCGCAGCGCGCCGCCGAAGCCGTTCATGTTGGCGTCGGGCGACGGGTTCGCGCCGTTTCCCATTAAACCCAGGTCGACATGCAGATTCACGCCCCATTCGCGGAAACCACGGGAGCGACGGGGCCGCGGCGGGCGCACACGCTCCACGTCGATGCGGATTTGACGCTCGTCCTCGTAGCTATCGCGCGGCGGCGGCGGCGGTGGATCGAATGGCGTTGGCTCTCCCCGGCCCGCGCCACGCTCCGGCCTAGCAGGGCGCGCTGGCGGCCCAGGCGGGGCCGGGGGCGCCTCGAGCGCCGGGGCGGGCTCGCAGAACCAATCGCCCTCCGGGCAGTCGCCGGCGGCCAAGGCCGATGGCGGAAAGCTTCCTAGGAGCGCTAGGAGCGCTAGGAGCGACAGAGCAGCAGCAAACACAGCGGGGTGGCGCATGGCTCTGGGCCGAGCCTAGCAGCTCCCCGCCCAGGCGCCCAAAGTGCTAGGACCCGCCGGTGGCGAGCGTCGTGCTGAAGCCGGGACATGTCCAGCCGGTCTGGGCCGGGCACCCGTGGGTGTTTGCGCAGGCCGTGGAGCGCATCGAGGGCGGCGCCCAGGGCGGCGACGAGGTCGAGGTCAAGGACGGGCGCGGCAACTTCCTGGGCCGCGGCCTGTACTCTCCAGGGTCGGCCATCCCGGTGCGCATCCTGACGCGTGACCGGGACCTGCGCGTAGACGCCAAGCTACTGGGCGCCCGGCTGGAGGCTGCCATCGCGCGGCGCCGGGCGTTGGGCCTACCGTCAGCCGAGACCAATGCGGTCCGGCTCGTCCACGCCGAGGGTGATGAGCTGCCCGGTTTCGTCGTCGACCAGCTGGGCGACGTGGTCTCGGTGCAATTCGGCACGCTGGGCATGAAGCGACGCGAGACGACGCTTCTGGACGCGCTCGAACGGCTGCTCGCCCCGCGCGCCATCGTGGACCGCAGCTCCGAGCGAGCCGCCAAGAGCGAAGGCTTCACGGCCGGCCAAGGTGTCGTGCGCGGCGACACCACGCTCAGTCACTTCGAGATTGCCGAGCGCGGCTTGCGTTTCCGGGTGCCGCTGGAGCTCGGGCAGAAAACGGGCTTCTACGTCGACCAACGCGATTTGCGGGCGCGCGTGGAGGGCTTGTCGCACGGCCGGCGAGTGCTCGACACGTACGCT
Organism: Myxococcales bacterium; assembly: GCA_043752365.1. Classification (GTDB taxonomy): domain Bacteria; phylum Myxococcota_A; class Polyangia; order Polyangiales; family Polyangiaceae; genus PMG-095. The sequence goes on from JAYUYU010000762.1 coordinate 3,809, forward strand.
TTCGTCGGCACGTTCGCGCTCGGCGCGGCCCGAGCGGGCGCGACCGAAGTGCTGGCGGTCGACCAAAGCG
>JAYUYU010000763.1:0-3875 GCA_043752365.1 Myxococcales bacterium
CAATGGCGTCATTCTGCGGAGCGGCAATGGCGTCATTCTGCGGAGCGCCCCCTGGCGGCCGCACGCGTCACGGTCCCCTGCCGTTCACCTCCACAATGACGGTCAACTATCCGCGGCGGGCGTGCCCTAACCTGCTTGGCAGGCTCGTTATTGTCTAATATTGCGCAATCCTTGGCTCAAGCAGGAGCTCCTCCGGCTGGCGGTCGGAGACACCCGGGGTGACGAGATTCAAGACTGCAGCGTGCGCGCTGGTCCGTAACGGCGCCCGCGTTCATGACGCCCTCGGCAGCATCTAGCCTGCTCGCGAGCTTGGTGCGTCGGGTTGACAGCGCGTAGCGTCGTGACACCATGCGCGCCGCCATGTCGCAGGCCGAATACCCGAACGTCACCGCAGTCGCCAAAGCCAACGTCTACTTCGAGGGCAAGGTCGTCAGCCACACGATCAAGCTCGCCGACGGCGCCAAGAAGACCCTTGGTCTGATCTACGCCGGTGAATTCCACTTTGGTACGGACGCGCCCGAGCGCATGGACATCACGGCAGGCAGCTGTGAAGTGCGGCTCGATGGCGAGACGGGCTGGACGACCTACGGGCCCGGCAGTTTCTTCAACGTTCCGGGCAAGTCGGGCTTCGACATCAAAGTCGCGACCGGCGTTGCCGAATACGTCTGCTCGTTCGAATAGGCGCGCGGCGGCCGCAAGTTGCTTCGGGCATGACCCGCCAGCGACGCTGTGCTGGCAATGCGGCTGCGGGGCCAATTTCGGGGGCTGTCTGCTGCCTGTTTGCTCGACTGCGGCGGGGCCGTATGCTGGCGTTTCCGATGAAGTTCGACGCGCCCTATTGCCTGACCCACCAAGACGGCAAAACTCACTACGCAAGCGGTGAACTCCGTAGGCAGCGCCTGCTGGCCGAGGTCCCGAGGCGTGGGCGCTGGCCGGTGTTCAGCATGGTGCCGTTTTCGCAGCTGCGTGAGCGAGGCTTCGACGTGCACGACCACGGCGAGGAGATCTTGTCGCTGGTGCCCAGTGAGTACCGTGAAATCGAGCTCGGCCAAGTGCTGCCGGACGGCACGGCGCCCGAGGTGCGCACGGTGGGCCCGCCCAGCTTCGAGATGGACGACGCCGAGTTCGAGGCGAACGTAGCGCGGCTGATCAAGGAAGAAATTTGCCGCGGTGAGGGCTCGAACTTCTTGCTCTCTCGCAAGGCGCGCGTGCAAATCGCGAACTTCGATTGGAGGGTTGCCAACACCATCTTCAAGCGCCTGGCCAATAACGAGTTCGGCGCCTACATGACCTTTTGCTTCCACGACGGCGAGCGCTTCTTCGTCGGTTCCTCGCCGGAGCGCCACGTCACCATTCGCAAGGGCGTGGTGCAAATGAACCCCATCTCCGGCACGTTGCCCAAGAGCATGCTCAAGCAGCGCGCCGACCTGATCGAGTTTCTGTCGGACCCGAAGGAGGTCAACGAGCTGTTTCAGGTCGTCGATGAAGAGCTGAAAATGATGTCGCGCATCTGCAGCTCGGGCGGCGACGTGCACGGCCCGTATTTAAAGGAGATGAGCACGCTCATTCACACCGAATACTTGCTGCAAGGGCACACCGACGGCGACTACATGGACGCTTTCCGCGACTCCATGTTCGCGGCCACCATGATCGGCAGCCCGCTCGAAAACGCCGCCCGCGTCATCAAGCAGTACGAGCGCGAATCACGTCGCTATTACTCGAGCGCGCTGCTCGTCACTGGGCTCGACGAGTCGGGCCAGGAGTTTTTGGACAGCGCCATCACCATCCGCACCATGGAGGTGTCGGCAACGGGTGAGGCCACCATTCAAAGCGGCGCCAGCATCGTGCGCGACTCCGTGCCCGAGCGCGAGTGCCGCGAGGTGAAGACCAAGGCCGCGGGCCTGCTGCGCGCCATCGATACGGCCGAGGGCAGCCCGCCCACGTTGTCCCAGTACCGCGACGGGCTCGTGGACCAAATTCTGGTCTCGCGCAACCAGTACTTGTCGCGCTTCTGGATGGAGAAGCAGCATAAGTCCTACGTTGATCCGCGCTTGCAGGGAAAGTCCGTGCTGATCGTCGACAACGAGGACGAGTTCACGCACATGCTCAAGCACGTGCTCACGCATTTGGGCTTACACGCTCGCGTGGTGGACTTCCGTTCGGCCGCGCCACTGCTGGCGGACAGCGAGCTGGTTTTGGTCGGCCCCGGCCCGGGTGATCCCACCGACTTGAAAGACCCGAAGATGGAAGTCGTTCACGGCATCGTGCAAAGTTTGCTCGACCGCGGGGCGCGTTTCTTGGCTGTTTGCTTGGGGCATCAGGTGCTGTGTCATCGGCTGGGCATGCGGGTCGAGCCGACGGATCCGCCGCTGCAAGGCGTACAAAAATCGATCGACCTGTTCGGGCGGCGCGAGGCGGTTGGTTTTTACAACACGTTCTTCGCGCGCCGACCCGAGGAGGCGCCAGTCGGGCTCGAAATTGCCAGCGAGCCGGACGGTCGCGTCACGGCGCTGCGGGCCGAGCGCTTTTGCAGCTTTCAGTTCCATGTCGAGTCGGTGCTGACGACCAACTCGGTGCCGCTGCTGCGCGACGCGTTGCTGTGGGTGACGCTCGGTCAGCTGGGCAGCGTAATCCCGCCCGTCATGCGCTCGCGTCCCACCGAGGGCTGAGCTGGGCGCGATGAAAAACGTCGCGCCGGAGAGAGCGAGCCCAGCGGTGTTCAGCCCAGCGCGCTGAGTAAGACTTTGAGCTTCCAGCCGGTCTCTTGCAGCTCGCTCTCGCTGTCGGAGCCGCTGACGATGCCGGCGCCTACGTACAGGTGCGCGAGCTTGCCGGCGATGACGCCGGAGCGCAGCGCTACCGCGAAGTCGGCGTTGTCACGCGCGTCTATCCAGCCGATGGGACCGCTGTACCAACCGCGCTCGTCGGGCTCGTGCTCGGCGATGAAACCCAGCGCCGGCGCCGTGGGGTAACCACCGACGGCGGGCGTGGGGTGGATGCGAGCCAAGACCGACAGTGCGCGCTCCGCTGTGCGTAGGGTCGCGCTGATGGGCGTCTTGAGATGCAAGATGTGGCGCGCTCGGTGCGCGAACGGGCGCTCGGGCAGCGGCTGCAGATCAGCTACCGGACGCAAGCGTTCCACCAAGTCTTGGACTACTGGCGCGTGCTCGGCCAGCAGCTTGGCGTCGCTCAGCAGCTGTTCGGCCGCGCCGGCGTCGCTGGCCGGCAGCGAACCCGCGACGGCTTCGGTCTCGATGCGCAGGCCGGTTTTGGCCAGCAAGCGTTCTGGCGGCGAGCCAATGAAGGTGGCGCCGTTCACCCGAAAGGCGAAGCGCGGCGCGTTCGGGCTACTTTCACGCAGCCGCGAAAGCACTCGCGCGGCCGAGAGTTCGCGTGCAAAACGCACCAAAACTCGGCGCGCCAACACCACCTTTTGAAATGAGCCTTGGGCGATGGCGCGCTTGACCTGCGCTATTTGCTCGCGCCACTCGTCGGCGCTGCGCTCGGATAGCTCGAAGGGGCCAGGCAGCGCTTCCAGGTCGGGTTGTTGCCCGGCGCTAGCGGCCGCGACCAGCTGCGCGGCCTCGTTCAAAAAGCGTGCGCGCTCGGCTGCGGACGCTAGCTCTTGCGGGGCGGCTGCCAAGGTCAGCCACGCGCGGTCTTCGCGGCGGGTGTACGTGAGGCGCGGCAGCACGAGTTGCCCCTCGCCGAAGCCGTCCCACGGAGTTTGTTGCGAACGCCCGGTTTGAAACGCGAACCCGCCCACCACGCGAGGCTCGGGCGCGCCGGCGTCCACCGAGGCGTGCGGCTCGAGCGAGCCCCACAGCTCTTGCAGCTGGCGGTCGATGCTTTCGAAGCGCTCCGGGCCGGAACCG
>JAYUYU010000764.1:0-9629 GCA_043752365.1 Myxococcales bacterium
TCGTGACCAAGCGCTTTTCGGTACTCGCGCAGGTCGCGCTGGAAGTTAGACATCAGCCGGAAGCGGTAGTCGCGCTCGGGCTTTTGCACGTCTTTGACCTGTGCGTAGGCCACCAGGGGGAAAAAGCTAGAGCGAGCTTGCTCGACGTCCCCGGAGACGATGGCGTCAGCTAGCCGTTGCATGCGGCGTTTGAAGCGCGCGTCGGTGGTGGAAGGGCGCGCGTCGGTCTGAGGCAGGGGCGCCCCATCCGGACCGAGCAGCGCTAGCTCTTCCGGCTCGGTAGCGCTGGGCTGGGCGCTCGCCACCGGAGGCGCGGACGCCACGGGGCTGGAGCTTGCCGCGGCCGTTGGCACGAGCAACGCCGCGCTCGCGGACGGCGCGGTGGCGACCACGGGTCGCTGCCCCGCGGACAGGCTAGTCGCCGGGGCCACCGACGGCGCAGGCTCGCCCCGACAATGACAGGCCAGCAGGGCGAGCACGCACCAACCAAATCGCCGACGACGCTCACGCATGACTGGTCCCGTCTATAGTCGAACGCGGAGCGCAAGTGGAGCGGCACAGCCAAGCAAAGAGCCAAGCCGCCTACGCGCGCTTCATCGGCAACCAGCAGTTGCCCGGTCTCGACGGCTTGCGCGGCCTGGCAATCTTGCCCGTCATTTGGCACCACGCGACGCCGCGCTTGTTGCCCGGGCTGCTCGGCAAGGGCGCGGTGGGCGTCGACTTGTTCTTCGCGCTCAGTGGCTTTCTGATCACGACTCTGTTGCTGCGCGAGCGGCGCGAAAGCGGGCAGATTCGCTTGGGTGCGTTCTACGCGCGACGCTCGCTGCGCATCTTTCCGCTTTACTACGCGGTGCTGGGTTTCTACGCGCTGCGGGCTTTGCAGACGCAGGCTGGCTCGGCGACGGCGCGTCACTTTTTGCAGGGTTTGCCCTACCACGCGACTTACACGGCGAATTGGTTCTTGGACTACGCAGTGCCGTACCCCGTCATGTTCGCGTTCTCGTGGTCGCTCTGCGTCGAGGAGCAATTCTATTTGATTTGGCCTGGCCTGGTGGCGCTGTTACCGAACCGCGCGCTGTTGGCTTTAGTGATGAGCGCGGCTGTCGTGGTCGACGCCTTGGCCGAGCACGCGGCATTCAGCGCTTGGCTGCCAGCGGGCTCGCTCGGCCTGCGCATGCTGACGAGCTTCGCAACGCCGATAGGCGGCGGCTGCGTCCTGGCCCTCGCGCTGGACACGCCGCGTGGGTTCGACGTCGCCAATCGACTGCTGGGTCGGCGCGCGGCAGCACCGCTCCTGTTGTTGCTGAGCGTGGGCTGGCTAATGGTACCGGCCACGCCCTACGTCTCGTTGTCCCTCACGCTGGCCGCGCTGGTGGGCGCCGTTGCGCTCCGCCCCGACAACGGCCTGGCGTGGCTGCTCGAGCGACCCGCACTGCGCAAGCTCGGTACGCTGAGCTACGCCTTGTATCTGCTGCACATCACGGCGCTCGGCTTGGTGCGGCGCCTGTTGCCGCAGCTACAAGACAGCGCACTTTGGGTATTTTCGCTGGGCTTGCCGCTGTCGGTAGTTTTCGCGCTCGCGGCGCACTGGGCCATCGAAAGGCCCTTCTTGCGCCTGCGCAGCCGCTTTCGCTAAGCGCGCCCCAGCCCGTGCAGCCTTAGTGCCCTGCGGGACGCTGCCGCGATTCTTCTCGGATGCCGGGCAAAGCCGGGCCGCGCGCACCCAACCCCAACGCTGCTCGCGGGTACCATGGACAACTTGGCGCGCCCAGATACAGCTACCTTCCGAAGCCTGTGGGCGCTGGCGGCCCTTGCAACGTGGCTCGGGGCAGGCTGCGCGAGCGAGCAGTCGGTCCCAGCCCCGAAGCCTTGGTCGGGCTTCTTCCACCCGCCTCCCCGACCGGGCGGAAGTATCACCAACACCAAACAATGCGCCTGCCGTGCGTGTGATCCCAGCAGCTGCTGCGGCGCCGAGCAGACCGAAAGTAGCGGTCCCGCACCCCCCGAATGCAACAGCAGCTACACCTTCTCGGAGCAGTGCGGCATCACGGTGCAGACCTGCACCCCTCGCTGTTATTCGCAGGTTTGGCGCGTGCCCAGCCGAGAAAGTTGCGAGACGTCCCGGCCGTTGATTTGCTGCGAGTGAACGGCCGCCTATACTGCGAGCATGTTGGTTAACGGTGGTAGGTCCGGGTGGGCCTGGGTTGTGTCACTCTCAACAGCGATCGGGGTGGTCGGTCTTCTGGGCACGGCGGCCTGCGGCAGCCGCACGTCCATGCTCGATCCAGACGTGTATGGGCTGACCAACGGCGACAGCGGCGCCAGCAGCGGGGGTCGCGGTAGCGGGGGCAAGAGCTCGGTCGGAAGCGCAGGCAAGGCGTCGAATGGCGGCGGGCTGGTCGGCAACAGCGGCGCGACCTCGACGCCGTCGGGCGGCGCAAGCGGCGTGAACCCCGGCCTCGCCCTCACGCCGTGCCAGCAGTACTGCCCCGCCTACGGCACGCAGTGTAAAAAGCGCCTCGACGGCAAGGACTGCCTGGCGACGTGTCAGGGTGAGCTGAACTCTTACGGCCCGAAATGCCAATCCATGGGTATCGAGGCGCTGCGCTGCCTGACGCCCTTCTTCACGCCCAACGGCAAGGACTGCAACGGCGCCGTCAACAAGGCCTTGTCGCAGTGCGGCTCGATTGTTACGGCCTTCGACGACTGTAAGGAGAACTTCAGCTCGCCGTCCCTACCCGTACCGCAGGTGTTGAGCTGCCCGCGCACGGGCGATGGCGGATTCATGAGGGACTGCTCGAGCGTCTACCAGTGCAGCAACGGGCCATACGTCGTGTTTTGCGCCACCGCACCCAACATGCAGCTGAACTGCAGTTGCCTTCCACCCAGCGGCAATCCTTCGTCGGCAACCTTGGCCGCTTCCAACGACCCCTGCTTGGACGCGGCCAGGCTTTGCCAGTAACGCGAAGCCACTAAGGCTTTGGGTTTACGACATTTTGCGGCGCGCCCTGCAAAATTGCGCGCACGTTTTCGGCGGTGGTTTGCATGGCGCGTCGTCGCGCTGCCAGCGTGAGCCAGGCGTTGTGCGGGGTAATCACGCAGCGCGGCGCGCTGAGCAGCGGGTTGTCCGCGCGCGGGGGCTCTTCGCTCAGCACGTCCAACGCGGCTCCGGCGATCACGCCGCGAACCAGCGCGTCCGCCAAGTCTGCTTCGTTGATCAGCGCGCCGCGCCCGGCGTTGATCAAGAACGCGCTCGACCGCATGCTCGAAAGGCGAGCCGCGTCGACCAAACCGCGCGTGCGCTCGCTCAGCGGGCAATGCAAAGAGACGACGTCAGCGCGACGAAACAGCTCGTCCAGCGGGGCACGCTGGAGCCAGTCCGGGTCGCTGTCGCGCGGGGCGTCGCCGGCCGCCAAGATGCGCATGCCAAGCGCTCGCGCGACTTCGGCAACGCGCCGCCCGATTGCGCCAAAGCCCACGATGCCTAGCAAAAGGCCGTCGAGCTCGTGCAACGGCGCGAGCGTGAAGCTGAAATCTGGCGCCGTTACCCACGCTCCTTGATGCACGGCCAGGTCGTGCTTACCGACATGATTGCTCAGCTCGAGCAAGAGCGCGATGGTGTGCTGCGCCGTGCTGGCGGTGCTGTACGCCGGGATGTTGCACACCGGAATGCCGCGGGCCGTTGCGGCTGTGACGTCGACGACATTGACGCCAGTTGCCAGTACGCAAATGCCGCGCAGGCCGGGCAACGCAGCCAGCGCATCAGCGCCGAGCGGAGTCTTGTTGGTGAGCACCACGTCCGCGCCTTTTGCGCGCTCCAACACTTCCTCGGGCTCACTGCGCTCGAACACGCTGAGCGTGCCCAGCGCCTCGACCTCGGTCCACGGGTTGTCACCCGGGTTGAAGGTGTAGGCGTCGAGCACGACTAGCCGAGGCACGGACAAGCCCTTCTCCAATCAGCGGCGAGCGTCGCTGACCGCGGCGCGACCCAAAAACTGCTGAAACGCCGCACGATTCAGCTCGCTGGGCGGCTTTTCGTAGGCGTAGGGCCGCGCGATTTTGTTCGCGAACAAGCAATTGACGGCCTTGTCGAAATCGCGCGCCGCGGGTGCCAAGTCAACGGCCTTGGAGCTGTCGTCGGCCACGCGGCGCACGGCAGACTGCAGCTGCTCACACCAGCCTGCAGACTCGGGCAACGTCAGCGGAGCGGCCGCTGCGCAACAGTGGCGACGAATGATGGCCGTCGCCGGCAGCTCGTACCAATCGAGCCCTGAGCCTCTGACGCCCGCGTCTGCCTTGAGCACGTCGGCTGGCATGCCAGCGTCGACCACGGCCGCGCCGCCGCCGACACCCGCCTCGGCTGCTGCGGGCGCCGAGACCAATTGGTTCAGCTCGGTGGCGATTTCCCGAAAGTCTTTGTCGCTGCACACGAACTCGAACTTGGGCGCGTCTTTGAAGGCGCCGTCCGGGAAGTAAGAGATGACGCAGGCATCGCGTTCTTCAACGGCGCTCAGCCGCTTTTTGGCCGACTTGGCGGTGGTGGGGGCCGGAGTCGGGGTCGGAGCAGGCGCCGGCTCGGCCACCGGCTTGGGCGGCGCCGCCTCGGGCGCAACGGCCACATAGACACCCAGCCCGCCGCCAATGGCCGCGATCAAGAGCAGCGGCCAGATTTGCTTCTTCTTCTCGAAGGGGTTGATCGAGACGCGCTTGCTCACGGGCTTGCCACCGCTTGCGGTTGCCGCTCCAGCCGGCCCGGCAACGGGAGCCGCCGTAACCATGCCCGAAACCGCGCCAGCGGGAGCCGGACGCGCCGCAGCGGGCGCTTCGGGCAAGGCGCCCAGAGGTGGCGCGACCGCGCGCAGCTCGGTGCCTTCGTCGTCTGGCAGCGAGTCGTCGTCGATGACGATACCGTCGTCGCGCACGGTGCCCAGCCCGGTGCCGCCGACGATATCGGCCAGCCCTCGCGATGCCGGCCGTGCCGTGGCCGCGCGCTTCGGCGGCATGATCGTGCGGTCTCGTTCCCAAGCGTCCAGCGCTTGCACGAGTTCGGGCAGGTCGGTGACGCGCAGGCGTTTCTCGCCGATCAGGCCGCGCATCAAGATTTCGTCGAGCACCGGCTCGTCGATGCCGAACGCCGACAGCAACTTCGGGCGGCCTGACAACATGGCCTTGAGCAGTACGTCGCGCGCCCCGCCCTTGAAGGGCGCCTCACGCGTCAACATGGCAAACAGCACCGCGTGCAGCGCCCAAACGTCGTCGGCCGAGGTTTCTACGCTGCCGCGTAGGCGCTCGGGCGGGCAGTACGCACCCACCGGCGGAGCCTGCAGCTGCGACAAAACGGGCGCAATTTTTCGGGCCTCGGACTCGGCCACGACGCTGCGCAAAGAAATGGCGCCGTGCACACCGCCCGCTTGATGCAGCGCTTGCACCGATTCTGCGAGGCGCACCGTCCAGGCAACGGCCTTGGCAGCGTTCACGGCGCCGGCATCTAGCTGGCCTTTCAAGCTGGTGCCGGGCACGTACTCGGCGACCGCGATGCCTCCCGCTGTCGGAATAACGACGCCCTCGGGGATGGATTGCGGGTCGACGTCACGCACGACCTCGACGATGCCGGCGAGGTGGCGGTGCTTCACACCCTTTGCGGATTCGAGCGTCGCCAGCCGCCCCGCCTCCGTGGCCACCGCAATGACACGACGACCGGTGTCACTTTCGGTCGCCAGCCAGCGACGCGGGCCCTGGCTGGTGCGCAAGAGCCCTGCGAAGGTAAAGCGTCCGGCTAGCGGTAGGCGAGGGTCAGGCATGCACGGGGGCGAGTCGACGCCTGCTCCGCCAAAGGATCAGGCCACGTAGAGGGAGATAATCGTATCACCCCCGGGCGAAGAGGGAGATTTAGTGGTTGCGCCAGCCAGCTCACCCCGACTTGGCCGGCCCGGCGGTCACGTTGCGGCGCCGATCGCGGGCTTCAGGACCCGCCCTGCGCGGGAAATGACGCCACTTCGATAAGCCATCGCACCATTCACTACCACGCATTCGATGCCCCGCGGGGTGCACGCTGACCCACAAATTGTGATGTCCCACCAGGGTCGCGACGTTGAGCGCGGGCCGCGCTTGGGTGATCGCCTCGAGGTACTCGCGCACGCTGGCGAAGCGGCGCCGCTGGGGCCCGAACAGGCTGGCGTTGCCGGGCGGCTCACTTTTGCCAGTCAGCGGCGACAACCCGAACCCACAGTTGCCGACCACCACGCTGGTGCAGCCTTGGGCCAGCTTGAACTCTAGCTCGGGGTGGGTCAGCACTGCCGCGTCGTCGTGTGAATGAACGTCGACGAATCCCGGTGCCAAACACAGCCCGCGTCCGTCCAGCTCGGTGGTGCCGGGCGGGGTCTGCCCTACGCGCTCGATCAGCTCGCCCACCACCGAAACATCCGCCAAGAACGGCGCACCGCCGCTGCCGTCCAGCACGCTCACCTCGCGGAATACCAGTCGCTCGGTCACGGCCCGAGACTACAGCGGCCGACCTTGGACGACCCAAGATTCGACCAGTTGAATCTGCGTGGCGCTGAGCGGCGGCAGGCCAAGCGGCATGCCACGAACCTCTTCCGACTCTTGCCCCGCCTCCTCACGTGCGCGCGCTACCAGCGCTGCTACCAATCGAGGTACGCCATCGCTCGTCGGCGCGAACAGGCTCACGCGTTCGCCCTGGGCATCGACACCGCCGGACTGAATACCCTGATAGCTCGAAAAATCGATCTTGCGAGGCTTGAAGCCAAAGCCGCCGGTGCTGCCTGGACCACCGTCGCCAGCGGCCAAATCCGGATTCGTGTGGCAGTGGCGACAGGTCACCGCGAAGACTTGTTCGTTCACCTCATCGAAGCCCACTCGGCGCGACAGCACCGGCAGACGCTCGAAGCGCGGCGGCGGCGGCGCTGGCTGTAGCGCGCCAAAGCTCAAAAACGCGGCCAAATCGCGAGCGTCGGCGGGGCTGAGATCGACCTTGGGCATGGCCGCGTCCTGCTTGACCTTCAACGGGTCGAGCAGCCAGCGTAGGAGCGCGTCAGGTTCTGCTCGGTCACGCGCGAAGCGCAGGTCCGGCGCGAGGCTCAGCGTGCGCACCCGCTCGGCCGCGTCGTTCTTCGGTGGTTCAGCCAGGCCCGCGCCCGTCACCTGGTGACAGGTCACGCAGCCTCGCTGACTCAAAAGCTCTTTGCCGTGAGCGATACTGGCAGGCTCTGCCGTCACGACCATGCTGGTTGGAGCAGGCAGAGGGCTTGCCGTCAGGTAGGTCGCAATGTCGCGCGCCTGCTCGGGCGAAAGCTTGAGGCGCGGCATGGTCGGCGCCAGGTTTGGGCGCAAGTCGTGCGGGTGCAGTAGGTAGTCCCTCACCCACGCTGGCCGTAGCCGCCCACCTAAATCGGTGAGAGACGGCACGTCGCGGTAGGGCATGACGTGCGCCTTCCACTTCGCCAGCTTGCTCGAAGCGGCTTGGAATTTGTCGGTCGCAATTTGCTCGTGGCAGCCGACGCAGTCTTGATCGAGCTTGGGCGCGGCCAAACCCGTCCCGGTGTGACAGCGGTTGCACTCGAACTTCGCCACGAGCGCCTTGCCGTGCTCGGCGCTGCCGGCCTCGAAAGGCGCGGAGTGCGCAGCCTCGACCGGCGCGGACTTGGCGCGGACCTGCGCGGCCGGTCGTGGCTTTTCGGGCGAAAGCCTGCCGGCGTTCGGGGATTCACAGCCCAGGGACAGCAACAGGCTGGTCCCCAAGCTGATCGAGAAGCCAGCGCGCCAAAGCCTGGATTGCATGAAAAGCCTCACTTTGCCGTGGCCAGGTGGGGCTCAGCTACGCAAAACGCAGGCGTCCTGGCTCTTGGCCATGGCCTCGCAGCGCTTGAGCGCCAGCTTTTGGCCGTCGGCATCGCCCGACTGGCTGCGCAACGAAGCAAGCGCGGCGTAACCCTCGGGCGAAGCAACGAGGTCGCGCTTGGCCAGCTCTTCCAAGATGGCGCGAGCTTCGGCGCGCTGTTCCGGAATGCGTGCCATGGCCTCGGCCAGGTCCGTCTTCAACGCAACGTCGTCGCTCTTGCTCGAGGACTGACGCTTCAAAACCTCGACCGACCAAGCCAGGTTCCTGGCCGCCTCACCGTCACCCGCGCCGCGCCACGCTCCCAGCGCCTCGGCCGGCACTTCGCTCGCGACCGGTAGCGCGCCTTGCGAGCGGGACAGTGCCACGGCCAGCACGCGCTCGGCCCGCCCGACCAATGAACCGGGTTTCGACTTGAGCGACTTGATGTGCGGCATCATGCGAATCACGCTCGCCGCAGCGGCAAGGCGATTGCCATTTGCCAGCGTCTTCTCGGCCTGCGCCACACCGTGAATACGGGGGTCCACCGTCACTTCGGGGTACCACTCGCCACCACAGGCTCTGGCGTCCTGGACAAGCAGGCCAATACCCAGGCCAATACCCATCGCCATCGCCCCAATCGTGTGTTTTCGAAAGCTCATGACCAGTACTCCTTATCTACGCTCGACAACTCGAAAAGCTCCCTAGCCAACCGCACCTGACAACTGCCAGGCTTGCAGGTTCCCTCAGCAAGTTGCCTGCCAGCGACAAAAACCTGGATTTGCCGGTGTGGGTGCAACTGAGCGCGTGTCCCCGGTCCCACGCTGCGTGTCGCCGCAACCACCCCCGTTCCCACTGCGACGGATTGTCTGACGCCGCAGCGGACCGCAGGTGAAACACGATCTCGTATCAACGGACCTGGGGTGTGGCCTTCGGGTCCCATGTTGGTACGTCGTGCCATGGACTCCAAGTGTGACTAACTGGCCCATAATAAGACTCGAAGTCTCGATTCTAGCCGCACCAGGATCCCAAGAGCCTGAAAGGGGGCCCTGGGCATTGACACTCGCTTTCGCCATGCACTACAGGCTCGCCATGGCTAACAACCTTGATGATCGTATCCGAGCTCGCGTCGAACAATTCGCTGTGGAGCTCGCCGAGCTGATTCGCGAATCGGCGATGGAAACCGTCAGCGCCGCCCTGGCCGGTGCTCGTCCGTCCGCGGGTCGGGGTGGTCGTCGCGCCGCTCCTGTGGCCGTTGCCGTCCGTGGCTCGGGCCGCGGTCGCGCTGCCGCTGCCGCTAGCCGCGAGAAGGGCGCCAAGCGCCCGCCAGACGAGATTGAGCGCCTCACCAGCCGTCTGCAGGACTACATCAAGGGCAACCCCGGTCAGCGCATCGAGCAGATCGCCGACGGCATGGGCACCTCCACCAAGGAGCTGAACCTGCCCGCGAAAAAACTGATCGCCGGCAAGCAGCTGAAGACCAAGGGTCAAAAGCGCGCCACCCAGTACTTCTCCCGCTGAGCCCGGCCTGAGCCGTTTGCCGAACAATGGGCCCGCTCCGGCGGGCCTTCGGCATTTCTGCGCGCCGGCCGCCTAAAATTGGCCGAAAACGGACAGCCCAGCGTACCCCGGAGCAACCGACGCCCGCACGTCCGGCGGAGCCCCACCGCTCGGCCACAGCCAATAGGTCAGCCCCAGCGCTGCCCCTGAGACGCCCGCCGCGACGAACCCACCGATCGCAAAGGCGGTGGCGCGCTCGTGGTCCTGACGCGCCTCCTCCATTTGCACGCAACCC
>JAYUYU010000765.1:0-3866 GCA_043752365.1 Myxococcales bacterium
TGCTCCGCGCAGAGCGCCAAAACACGACCTTCCACCAAAAATCGCTGCAGGCGTCGTACCGGAGGAGCTTCGGACGAGAGGCTTTCGCAAACTTCGCAGCGGCGGGCCATCCCCTTCACCCTGCTCCGGTGCCCGAGCCGGGCCAAATTTTTGGCTCTGTGGGTCAGGCGCGGGCCAGCACCCTGGCTTCGACCCAGCGAATCACGTCCTGTTCGACCGGGCGCCCCAAGAAGCGCGCCAATTCTTGAATGCCCGTCGGGCTGGTCACGTTCACCTCGATCAGCTTCTCGCCGATCAGGTCCAAGCCGACGAAGAACAGCCCGTGCTCGACCAACCGTGGGCCCACCGCGCTGACGATGGCGGCCTCGGCCGGGGTGAGGTCGGTCGGCTTGACAGTGCCGCCAGCGTGGATGTTGGCGCGCACGTCGTCTTCCCGCGGCACCCTCAGAATGGCGCCCAGCGGACGACCCTCCAGCAACAGCACGCGCTTGTCCCCGACCCGCACGGCCGGTTGGTACTCCTGCACGATCGCCAGACGTTTGCCTTCGTGGGTCCAAATGTCGACGAGCGAGCGCGCGTTGCGATCGCCGAGGGTCAGCGTCACTACTCCACTGCCGCCAGCGCCGTCCAACGGCTTGAGCACGGCATTTCCGCCCACGTCGCTCACGAACTCCAAAATTTCTTTCGGGCTGGCGCTCACGAGCGACCGGGGCGTGTGTTCTTGAAAATTGAACGCGAACAGCTTTTCGTTGGCGTCGCGGATGCCACGCGGGTCGTTGACGACCAACACGCGGTCTTTCACGCGATCGAGCTGCTGCGTGAGGTACAGGTAGGCGGCGTCGAAGGGCGGATCTTTACGGATGAAAATTGCGTCCAGCGCAGCAAGCTCCAAGCGCTCGGGCGCGCCCAGCTCGAGGTGCGGAGCGCTGTCGCTCACCGCGATAGGCCGAGCTGTGGCAAAGCCATCGGCCCCGCGCAGCGACACCTGCTGAGGCAAACAGTGCCAAGAAGCATGGCCCAACGCGCGCGCCCCCCGCAGGAACGCAAATGTGGTGTCCTTGTCCGAGCTCATGGTCTCGGCCGGATCCATCACGAACAAGAAACGCATGCCTGCTTCATACGGCCCCCCTCCCGGCGTGGCAACTCAGCGCTAGGATTCGCCTCGACCGATGACCAAGCCAAACGAAAGCCGCTCGGCACGCCCGCGTTGGGTTGCTCCCGCTCTACTAAGCGTCGGCGTAAGCATTGGCCTGCTCGCTTTCGTGCCCAGCGTGGGGGCCGTCCCGCCCGCGCGCGGCTACGCCGTCGCGAGCGAAAGCCCAGGCGCGACCCGCGAAGCCGGCCGCGTGCTCGCAAGCGGCGGCAACGCCTTCGACGCGGCCGTGTGCGCGGCGCTGGTGGCGGGCTTCACGGCTCCGTCGTCCAGCGGCATGGGCGGCGGCGGGTTCGCGCTGGTGTGGTCAGCACGCGAACAAAAGCCGTTCGTGTTCGATTTTCGCGAAGTCGCGCCAGCTGGAATCGACATCGCCGTGCTGGACCAACGCCCCGTACCGCCCGAAAAGCGCGGCCAAACCGTGGGCATTCCCGGTGAGGTGGCGGGCTTGTACGAGCTCGAGCAGCGCTTCGGCAAGTTGGGTTGGCGTGACGTCGCCAACCGCGCTTCCGCGCTCGCCGCGCGCGGCTTCGTGGCGGAGCCACACAACACCGCGCAAGTCGCCGAACAGCCGCAAGCACTGCTGTCACGCTCGCCACATTTCCGCAGCGTCTACTTGCCGGGCGGCGGTGCAGCTAAGCTCGGTCAAACGCTGCGCTCGCCGCGGCTCGCCAAAACGCTCGCGCGCATCGCGTCCGAGGGCAAGCGCGGCTTTTACGAGGGCCCCGTCGCGGCCGACATGGTGAAAGCCGTGCAGGCCGCGGGTGGCGCGCTGACGCTAGCCGACCTCTCGAGCTACCAGGTCGTCGAGCGCCAGCCGCTGCGCGTGAGCTGGGGTGGCAAAGAGGTACTGACCATGCCGCCGCCCTCCGCGGGTGGCCTCTTGCTGGCCCAAACCCTGTCGTTGTTTCAACCCGCCGAGCTGACCGGTCTGAGCGGCGACCCCAGCCGTCGTCTGCACCTACTGGCCGAAGCCATGCGCGGCGCTGCAGCCGATCGCGCGCGCTTCTTCGGCGATCCGGCGTTCGTTCAAGTCGACGTCGCAAAGCTGCTCTCACCCGCGCGCCTGGCACTGCGCAAAGCGCTCATTTCCGCAGACCGCACGCACACCCAGCCGCGCTTCGGGCTGGAAGACGCCGGCACACACCACCTGGTCACGGCCGACGCCGATGGCAACTGGGTAAGCCTCACCACGACAGTCAACGAGGCCTTCGGCGCCAAGCTGGTAGCCGAGCAAAGCGGCATCCTGCTCAACAACCAGCTCACCGACTTCTCTCCCCCAGACAGCGTCACCGCCTTCAATATGACCGAGAGCCGAAACCGCGTCCGGCCGGGCGCGCGCCCCGTCTCCAGCATGGCGCCCACGCTCGTGCTCGAAAACGGCGTCCCTAGCGCGGCCCTCGGCGGCTCCGGCGCCCTCACCATCGCACCCAACATCACGCAGGTGCTGTTGAACCGCGTGGCTTACGGCATGTCGGTCGACGCTGCGGTCAGCGCGCCCCGCTTCACCATCCCAGCGCCCCGAACGGGTCAAACCCTTTGGCTCGAGTCCGCCTTGGCCAAGTCCTACGGTGACGACCTCTCGGCCCGGGGCGAGCTGTGGCTGAGCAAAGACTCGAAGAACGCCGTGCAGCTCATCGTCCGCGAAAAAGGCATTTTCTCGGCTGCGGCTGACCCGCGCAAGCATGGCTCGGCGCTCGTCACCAACCCCGCATCTCAGTAGATAGACGCGACGAGCTCCGCGCTCTCGTCTTTGTTCAAATCGGTCGCGATGGCATAGCCCACGCCGTTGCTGCGCTCCGTTGCGGCGATCGATACGCCATTACGCGAGCCCACGTACACCGGCTCGTCTCGGACCAGACGTTGCTGTAGCGTCGCGCCGACGGGTACCCGCGCGGCGTCATAAATGTAGACCGTCAGCCGGTGCCCCGCGATGCGGTAGCGCAGCGAGGCCGCGCGCTGATTGCTCACTCGGACTACGCTCACGCCTTCCCAGTGCGCGCCGTACTGTTTGAAGTTCGGCAACCGGACAGGTACGCCTACCTCTGGCTCGAGCTGCGGCAACAGCCCCTGCTCGGTGAACTGCGGGCCCGACGCACGCTCGTGGTTGCTCACCAGATCTTCCAGCAGCTTCTCGATGCTGGCAGGTGTCGATGCCTGGTACATGCTGGCGCGCGATGACGCCACGTCAGTCGTGCGATGGCCGGCTGAGGCCGCGTACACCATGACCACCGCCGCAGCAGACGCGATCGGTAAAATGCTGCGCCAGCTGAGCATGCGCACATGCGCGCCGTTCGCCGGATCCCGCCGCTCCTCGCGCTCACGCTCGGCCGCCAAAGCCAGCCGAATACGGGCTTCGAATGCGCTCGTTACTTCGGCGCCTGCGTGCACCACGTCCTTCAAGCTGACGCGCATCGCCTCGGACAGCCGCATGCGCTCCGAGCAGCATTCGCACTCTACCAAATGCGTCTCGACGTCGACGACCTCGGACGGGCTCAACTCACCGTCGCGAAACGGCTCGAGCAGCTGCACGAAGCGACGACAGCCGTTCACGAGTTCACCGCCTTGCGCGCCCGGTACCGATCCAGCTCGACGACGCCTTCGTTAGCAGCGCTCTCGCCGACCTGCGCTTCCGGCCCAATGATGCCCATGGCGCGGGCGTGTTCGTAGAGGCGACCCTTGAGCAAGCGACGCCCGCGGTGCAGTCGCGACA
>JAYUYU010000766.1:0-3861 GCA_043752365.1 Myxococcales bacterium
GAGCTCGAAGAAATACTCGTCCGGAATTTGCTCGGGCTTCAAGAAGCCGTTGGCGATGGGCATCTTCCCGAAAGAGATGAAGGTGTCTGTCGGGGCGCCACTGATCAAGCACTCGGTCATGATGGGTCTCGAAGGGTCGAGGAAAGGCCGTGGTTTTCGGGCTTCTTGCGAAGCGGGCGGGAGCATTGTCAGCGAGGCGTCGGAAGTCAATGAACACCACCTAGCTGGCCGCGAGGCACAGCCACACCCGCGGCTTTCGTGCAGCTTCGCGCCAGGTGCGCCGAACCGACGCAGCGCCAACCGGGGCCGTGGGCTGTGCCCTGCTGGCGCGCCCGGGTCACAGCCGCATGGCCCTATCCCGCGTGTGGGCTAGCATCCCGCGCTCGGTTCCACCCTATGAAGGCGCACAAGCTGCTCTCGCTGCTCCTAGGTGTCGTCGCGAGCGTCGCCGTCGGCAGCGTTGTGGTCTCGCGGCTCCACTGGAAGGATCTTTTGGAGCTCTGGACGACGGCACGCCCGGCGTACTTGGCGCTGGGCTTCGGCGTCTACGCGCTGGCAAACGTGCTGCGGGCGCGCCGCTTTCGCGCGCTGACCGGCGATCAGATCGCTACGAGCACCATGCTGCGCACCGTGATCATCCAAAACATTCTCAACACGTTCTTGCCGCTGCGGGCTGGTGAGGTCTCTTACTTGTACATGGTGCACAAGAGTGGCGTGGTCAAAGCCGGCGACAACGTTGGGTCGTTGCTCGGCGCACGCGTCCTCGACCTACTAGCCGCACTGGCGTTGCCGCTCGTGGCGCTGCCCTTTTCGCGAGCGTGGCTAGCCGAAGGGCATACTTTCTTGTGGTTTGCGACGCTGGCTGCCGCGTCGGCGCTGTGCCTCGCTTTCGGGGTCTGGCGTGCCGCTCCGCTTGCGCGCTTCTTTCGCCAGCGCGCGCAGACACAACACGCCTGGTTGAACCGTGGCCTGAACATGCTCGGCGACGTGCTGATCGCGCTGGCGCAGCTGCGCAACGCGACGTTGCTGGGGCGGGTGGCGGCGCTTACGCTCGGCTGTTGGACCCTCGTCTATCTGTCCGGGTATGTGAGCTTGATTGGGATTGGCATTCGCATCCCGTTCGCCGATGCCATTTTCGCCTATAGTTTCCCGACTATCGCATCCATGACCCCGTTCTACATGTTGGGCGGCTTCGGCGTGTACGAGGGCAGCTTTGGGGTGGGCCTGCACTTGGCGGGGGTATCGGTCGACACCGCAATGGCGTCGGCTTTGGTCCTGCACGTGGCCGAGCTGCTTTTCGTGCTCTGCCTCGCGCCAGTCGCGCTACTGCTTCGTGTGGCCGCGCCTCGGCCCCCGGCGGAGAGCCCCTAGGAGCGAACCGCCGGCCCATCGCCGCTGCACCACGTTATCAAGACATAGGCTTTCGTGCTGTTCACCGACACTCTTTCCTCTTCTATTTCCTTCCGGTCGCGCTGCTGCTGCACTGGCTCGCCACGTGCGCGAAACTTTCACGCCCGAAGACATCCGCAAGATACAGCAAGCCGTCGGCTACGAATTACCGAAGACGCCTAAGCGCCGCAAGCGCCGGCACTAGCCCGCTCAGCGCTTTTGGAAGGCCCCGAACAGCACGCGACCACGACCGGTCCAGGTAAACAGATCATCGAACCTGAAGAGGTTGAGCAGGCCAGCCGACGCGATGCGAAAAAGGCGAGAACGCACGGCGCTACCGCCCACCGCGTCCGACGCACCCGCGTCTAGCAGCCGATAGTAGCTGTTGAATAGCGGAAATCCCCAAGCGAAGAGCCGCACCGGCCGCAGGCCATGCCGCCCCAGAAGCGCGCATAACGACTCGCGATCGTGACGCTTAACGCCGTAGCGCTTGTCCAGCGGAGAGTCGAAATGTTCGAGGTGCTGAACGACGACCAGCAAATGCCCGCCTGGAGTAAGCATCTCGCTCAGATGCTGCGCCGCGCTTTCCTCGTCGTCGACCAAGTCCAGCGTCATCATGCAGGTGATGAGGTCGAACCGCTCCGGCAACGCGGCTTGACAAATATCGAGGACCCGGAAGTCCGCTTGCGGCACGTTCGTGCGCGCCTGCTCGAGGGGCACCTCGGACACGTCGGCACCGCTCAGGCGCGCGACCGTGCCCAGCTTCGCGATACCAGCAAGCAACTCGCCCTTACCGCAGCCAACATCGAGCAGGCTGGCACCCGGCCGCGCAAAACGCGCGACCAGGGCCAACATCAGCCGCTGCCGTGATTTCGTGCTGGGCCCAGCCGTAAAACTGTCTCCGACGTCTTTCCGCCAGATGTCGCTCCAGTCCATTAGGCAGGCTCGCGGGTGAAAGGGACCGGGTTCATCACGCTGAAGAATCTCGCAGTCATCATCGACTCACGCTAGCAGGCTGGTGCTTTTTAAAATGGGTGCAGTTCGCACGTCGATCCCTTCGTGGGCTTAGGGCAAGCCGCGGTGGTCGACAGCTGCCCTCCTGTCAGTCAACGCAGGGTTCGCGTGATTCCGCAGAATCTGCCGATGCCCACCACGCGAACCGAGCCTATTTGCGACTATGGGCGGCCTTGATATTGCTCGGGCCGGATTCGGGAGCGGCTCAAACGCTACGCAGCACGCCAGCCAGCGCTTGCGCCTGCTTTTCCAGCGCGAAGTGCCGCTCCACCAGCTGGCGACCGTTCTCACCCAAGCGCCGGCGCTGCTCGGCGTCGTCGAGCAGCTGCGAGATGCGCTCGACCCATTCGTCGTCGTTCCTCACCAGGTAACCGTTGACGCCGTCCTCGACGACCGCTGCGTTGATGTCGGTGTGCGACGCCACCGCTGGAATGCCGACGGCCATGGCCCGTACCGATGGCCTCGCAGCGCCCTTGGACGCAGCGCGGCTCGAAGTTGTCAGCCAGGCACACCGCGTCGCAACCTTGAAAGTTGGGGTCTTCCTCGGGGCGACACAGGGTGTTTTGCAGGTCGCGCGCGCGCGCAGCAGACTTCGGACAATTGCAGCCGTCCACGGCGATGATGCAGTCGTTGTCGGCAACAAGGGCTCCGTTTCGTCGTCGCTGGCCTTCGGGCCGGCCAGCGCCCCAAGCGCGCAACGGCACGTCACGACACGACACGACAGAGTGCAGCTGACGCACTCGACGTTGTCCGCCACTTCTCGCGATGGTTGCGACCCGATTCGCCTGGGTGTTATAGCCGCTCCAGGAGTGTCGAGGAGTGAAAGGCGGACAGCTCTTCGTGGGGTTTGCGACGTTGCTGATAGCGCAGCTTGCGCGGGCTGAGCCACCATCGTCGCGAGCGGACGCGGACCGCTTGTTCGAAGAGGGCCGCAGCTTGATGGCGCAGGGCAGCGTTGCAGAGGCGTGCGCCAGATTCAGCGAGAGCTTCCAGCGATTGCCGCGCCCGGGGACCGAGCTCAATCTCGCAGTTTGCCTCGAGCAGCAAGGCGCAAGCATCGCGGCCGTTCGTCACTTTCGACGCGCGCTCGCGGCGGCGGTGCGTGATGGTCGCAGCGACCGTCAGGAGATCGCTCGCAGTCGCTTGGCAGCGCTGCAGCCCAAGCTCGCGGCGGGCCATCGGGCGCACTACACCGAGCTGTCGGGCGCGGCCGGCTCCTCGCACACCGTGGTGATCCCGGTTCTCTCGCCGCTCGATCACACTACCTGATTTTGCCCAGACGGAGCTTGGTGTAGGTGACCCAAACCATGGAAAGCATCCCGACCGAGCCAGCCGCGTGCCCCTTGTGCGGGCCCTCGGTCAGTGCTGATTTTCGCTTCGAAGCCACCGATCGGCTGCATGGCATCGGCGGAGCCTTCTCGTACTACGGCTGTCGCGGCTGCGGGCTCTTGTTTCAAA
>JAYUYU010000767.1:0-21650 GCA_043752365.1 Myxococcales bacterium
TTTTTGGAGGGGGGAACTTGCGCTGCCGCAGTGTCCCGGAGCTGCGTGAGGCGCGGTTGAGCGAAAAGCAAGCGGGCCTCGTCCAAGCGGGGGCCGTCAAAAGTCTCCTCAGCCGTCTGTGCTACGCAAGCTTCATCTTTTGCCAGCACGCTTGCTTCGCCGGTATCCAGCATGATCGCGTAGGTCAGCGCCACGGCTTGGACAGGCTTCTCAGTAATCCGCGCGAACAGGTAGTTCGTCGGCCCCAGTTTTTTTCCCGGCGTTGCCTCAGGCTCGCGCGCGGAACCGCAACCCGAAATGGCAAAGGCCCCCAACAGCCACAGTGCGTGCCTCATAGGGGACTCTTTAACGTCGCATATTTTGAAGTCAAGTGCGACTGCGCTCAATGACACTACGGGACTAGATGCCATGGGACTAGATGCCATGAACCCTGCGTGACGTGCCGTAACGCTAGCTTGCCTGAGCGGCGCGGGGCACCGACTGGGGAGCAGGCTTTACGGGCCAGCGGAAGCGCACGAACCAACTGGTGCCGATACCCTTGGCGGACCGCACTTCCAGTCGTCCGCCCAGCGCACGCACCCGTGACTGGAAGGCTGCCATGCCGATGCCGCGCCCAGATATGTCGGTGGCGGTGGTGCAGGTGGTCACGCCCTCGGCACACAGGGCTTCGAGCAACTCGGCCTGACTTTGGTGGGGCAGTCCCAAGGCTTTGGCCCTGTCTGCAACGCCGCCCCAATCGATGCCGCGCCCATCGTCGGTGACCTCGAAGCTGAGTATGTCGGCATCGACTTTGGCCTTCAAGGTCAGGCTGCCGTGGGGCGGCTTGCCCAGCGCCAGCCGTTCATTGGTGGGTTCCAGGCCGTGATCCACGGCATTTCGGATCACGTGCACCAGCTCGGCGAAGAAGAGCGCCCAGTGTTGGGGCTCGAGCCGGACTTCCTGACCGCAGATATCCAGCTCGATTTCGCCTTTGCCCAAACGCCGCGCCAGCGACTTTCCCTGCTCACCCAAGCGCAACAGCGGCTTTTGCGCGGGCTCGAGCTGCCAACTGAGCAGTTGCCGCAAGACGTCGGATTGACGGTCGCTGCTGGACAGACGCGAGACGAGCGCGGCGTACTCCATTTCAGGGATCTCGATCATGCGCTGGCCCGCCGTGCCCACGAAGGTGGCGACGTGCGTCGTGATGGCCGTCCAACGCGAGCGCAACTCGGCCAACGTGCGCTGAGTCATGCTGGCTTCTTCATCCAGCTGGGTCTCGAGCGCGTGGCAAAGCTGGGCCACGACCGCGAGGCCCATCACGCCGGCGTTACCCTTCAGCGTGTGCAGGGTGCGCTTCAGCTCCGACATGTCCGCTGTGGCCGAAGGCGACACGATCTGCTGGACCATACCGGTCGCTTCCTCCAAGAAGCTCGTGAAGCCGCTACGATCCAACATCAGCTTCTTGAAGCCCTGCATCAGCTCGCCGTGCTCGGCTTCTTCGCGTTCGCGCGCCAGGCGATCGGTCACGTCGGCCACCACCATCAACAGGCCTTCGAGCTCGCCCTCTCGGTAAAACGACAGGTACCTGAAGCTCCAGGTGCGCTTGCCTTGCGTCAGCTGCTCCGGCATCTGGCTCAGGCACACCTCGAGCGGCATGATGCCGTCCTCGATTTGCTCCCAGGCCAGCCGAAACGCCACCGCGAACGAGCGCGAAAACGGCCCGATGTAGTCCCAAAACGGCTGCGGCGCCTCGGAAGCGCCAAACCACTCGCTCACGATCGCCGAGCGCTCAGCCGCCATTAAACCTGCCGGGGAAAGGTTGATGAAGCCTTGATCGACGTTGTCCAGCACCAAGCGCATGTCGCGGTTCTTGAGCGCCAACTCGGCGGTGCGCGCCTCGACCTTCTGCTCCAACGTGCGGTTCATCTGCTCGAGCTTTTCGTACGAAGTGTTCAGCTCGTCGACCATGCGGTTGAACGAGGACCCAAGCACCGCCAGCTCGTCACCCGAGTGAATCTCCACCCGCACCGACCGGTCCCCGCCTGCCAACGCCTCGGCAGCTTTGGTAAGGGCACCGACGGGTTTGGTGATGTGAACCGCCTGCGCGCGGCTCAACATCAGCCCCAGGCCCGTGACCAAACACACGAGACCGGCAACCAGCAGCACGGAGCGCCACAGACGTGAGTCGGAGTGGTGCTTGGCTCGCGCCAGCGCCTCGTGCATGCGCGCCGTCGAAAGCCCGTAGCGAATCGTTCCGAGCTGCTCGCCCTCTTCGCTTGCCACCGGCACCGCCACCTCGAGCAAATCCTGCCCCAAGCGCGTCACGCGCTTCACGGTGGGCGCTTTGACCAGCGTCTCGGCCTCTATCAGCCCCAAGCCACGCCAGGCGTCCTTGTCGGGCGGCTCGGCCTTGTCGACCGGTTCTCCGCGTCGGCTCTTGGCCAGGGTCACGTGCTCGTTGTTGACGAACACGCCGTAGACCAAGTCCTGGTCGTCCTTCACGGCGCGCTCCACCAAGCGCTGCATGTCCAAAAATGCGTTATCGAGCGCCAAGCTGCGCAGCGCCAGGGCATGATTCTGCGTCAGCACCTGGCCCTTGCTGATGATGCCGTCTTGAATGTGACCTTGAACCGCCGAGAAATGCTCGGCCGAGGCCTGTGCGCTCATCAACACGACGATGAAAGTCGTGCTGAGCGCCATCAGGCTCGAGACAGTTAGCAACAGGCGCACGAACTTGCCGCGCAAGCTCTTGCCTTGCAGCGCAGGCTGCTGGCTCATCGCTCGAGCACCTTGTCCGCCTGGGCCAGCGCGCTGGGGCGCAGCGCAACTCCTAAAAGGTTTTGGGAGGCTTGCTGTTTTACAGCGACGTTCAAGTAAAGCAGCAACTTACCCATGTCTAAGCCGAGGACGCAGAAGCCTCATCACATTGGACGAAACGGGGGCCCAGGAAGCCAATCAAGTTGCGGCCCTTCGAGTCTACGACGCTCGGGTTGTTATGTTAAGCGGCAAAAAACCCGTATGTTCGCTGCGCCGAGGCCCAATAGCCACGTTCGGGCTTCAGCCGCGCTCAGAAGGGCCGTATTGTTTAGATTGGAAGAGCGGTTCTCGAACGAACGAATGCTCCGAAAGTTGCTGTTCCTGGCCCGGCCCTCTGTCTGGCCGCTCTGCTTGTTTCGCGGTTCCATCGGCCCCGGCCGCCTCGCCTACTTGTGCCTACCAAAATGCGCAGAAGATTGGCGCACCTGACTCCACTATCCGTTACGTAGGACAGATGGGTGGAGCAGGGCGCCATCCTCACCCTCGAATGACCACCCGCTTGGCGTCCACCTCCATCGTGAGCCAGCGTGCTGGCCAGTAACAGAAACGTGCTCTACGAGCACTTGGTGGGTTGCGCCAAGGACGTGCTGAACGCCTACGACTTGGCTGTCGACAGCGTGGAGGTTGACGCCCAGGCCCTACCAGACCCGAAGCTAGCCGCCGTGATTTGCTTCGGCGGCGACGGCGTCCACGGGGAACTGGTGCTGGTGGCGCCCGTGGCGGTCGTGCGCGCCTCGTATCCCGTGCCGGCCGAGCAGCGTGCCACGGTGACCGACGCGAGTGTGCAAGACTGGGTGGGCGAGCTGGTCAATCAGTTACTCGGCAGGCTGAAACGCAAGCTGTTGATCTCGGGCCTCGACATTGAAACTGGTTTGCCGCGCGCCACGTCGGTCGAACGCCTGGCACGCCACACCGGCGCGACCGACGGCAGTTACAGCCTCCACTTGTGCGCCCACGCGGGCAAAAACGCCCTCGTGGCTGTGTGGCTGGACACTGTGGTGCCCGACCACATCGACTTGGCTCGCCCTTGCGGCTTGGCGCAGGCTACCCTGGCAGAAGGAGACGTCCTGCTTTTTTGAGCAGGCTAGCGGATGGCCAAGCAAATTCTGATCGTCGACGACTCGGTTGCGATTCGCCAGCAAGTCGGCCTCACCTTGAGCGAAGCCGGGTACGACGTGCTGCAAGCCGTCGACGGCCTCGACGGGCTCAAGCAGCTCGACGCGCACCCAAACATTGCGATGGTGATTTGCGACGTGCACATGCCGAACATGGGCGGCTTGGAAATGCTCCTGCGGCTACAATCGCAGCAGCGCGCAGAGTCGCCGCCCTTTTTGATGCTCACGACCGAGGCCCGCCCGGCTTCCGTCGGTGAAGCCCGAAGCCGCGGCGCTAAGGGTTGGATCGTGAAACCGTTCAAGAAGGACATTTTGCTCGCCTGCGTGAAGAAGATGGCAGGCGGCTGAGGTCACGCTATGGCACGAGCGTGTAGTCGGTTAGCTCTTCGGTTTGCGTGCCAGTCTCTTTCAGCTTTCCGACGCCGCGCAGGTACCAGTAGTCCTTCGTGGAATTACCTACCTTCCGCAAGTGAATGACACCGTCGAAGGTTCCGGCGGGCACTTCGAGCGTCTCACCATCGGCAATCACCCTCCAGCGCTCGCTCACGTCGTGTGAGACTGGCGACAAGCCGACGGCCAACGTGGTCTCGGCGTACTCTTCGAGCCAGGTGGCGCCCGCGATCGTGCGCTCGGGTGTACCGTCCACGTGGAGCTTTTCGGGGTCGTAGAACACCTCGGCCTGAAGCTTGCCTGTCGCGGCCGAGAAGGCTTGTTCGCGAAAACGCACGACGCGGTCGGGCGCGCTGAGCGAGCGCGCTTGCCAGCTCTCGGTGTGGTCTTTCACGCCCTTGTCGGTCGAGACATGGTGGGCCATCAGGTCCGCGTTCGGCCCCGTACCGCCGACCAGCTCTACTTCGCCAACCACGGTCGTCTTCTTGGTTACGACGCCGTTCTTGGTGATGCGGTAGGTCCAGCGGTTGCCAACGTTCCACGGCAAGAGCGGCTCGAGCGCGGGCGGGGCACCGCCACCACCGCCCGCGGCAGGTGCTGCACCACCGTCGGTCGGCGACCCGCCGGCGTCGCCTCCGCTATTGCCAGCGCTGCCTCCATCACCCGGGCTGCCGGGCACGGCGGCTTGCCCCGCCTCCCCCGACTCGCCTGAAGGCTTCGAAGGGTCGATCGTGCCACAGCCCACCGCCACCCAAACCGGCGCCAGCGAGCTCAATCCCACGAGCAAAAACCGCTTCAATCCTCGTTCCATCCTTATCTGCGCAAGACCTTGAACTGAGGGCCGCATGACTCCCGACCTCCAGCGGGCAGCTTGTGCGAAGATTTTCGACCGCGCAAGTTCGCCAGGCCCCGCGGGCGCAGCTTCCGGGGTGACTGCGCCGCTATGAAGCTGGTCGCGTCCGGACCCGGACAACTGTCCACGCCGCCCACGCCGGACACCCGTCACGGGCTCGGGCCCGCAGCATGCACAATTCACGCAGATTTCGAGAATTGCGGGATTGGAACGAATCGTGCTGAAGGGCTTACGACCGCAACACGGGCCCGCCGTTCGCGAGCCAGAAAAGAATCCCATGCGCCATTCCCTCCGCTTCGTGACGCTGTTTCTGTTCACCTCTTTTGCCGCGCTGACGAGCCTTGGCGGCTGCTCCGAGATCGGCGAAGCCATCGACTGCGAGCAAATGTGTGACGAGTTCCAGACCTGCATTGACGGCGATTTGGATGTGCACCGTTGCAGCGAGCGCTGCGAAGACAAGGCCGACACCAGCAGCTTCCGCGACCAGCTGGACGAGTGCACCGACTGCCTGGACCAAAACTATGCCTGCGGCGAAGTCCCCGACAAATGCCCGGCATGCGCGGGCGTGACCGAGGCGCTGCTATAGAGGCGCGACCGGCACGACGTTCGACAGGGTGAAGACGTAATCCTGGTAGTCGCCGTTGGCGGCTTCCTCGAAGCACACCAAGTACGTGGCGGGGACAAGCTTGCCGGCGCGGTCTTTCAGCGGGTAGGTCCGGACGGCGTGCTTGACGGCGTTGGCGGCGTTCTTGGTGTCTTCGGTGTACGTCTTGTGCGTCTTGCTCGTCGTAAAAATGCCGAACTCGCCGGCGGGCGCCGCAAAGCTCCGTTTTGAGCCAACGTCGGTCGTCGGATTGAGCGCCTGGTATTGGTCGTTGGCGATCACTCCGACCTCTACCTCGGCGGCGTTGTAGTAGCCGTAGGGAATTGGCTCTTCTGGCGAGTAACGAGCCACCGGAACTAGCTCGATTTCGGCTGCGACCGAGGCGGCTTTGAAGCGGGGCGCGGCCACCTCGTCACCTACTAGCGGTGTCGTGGTGCTGAGCAAGCCCGCTCCGCCGACGTCCACGCCGTAGCCGAGCGTGTCGAGCACGACCTGCAAAAACGGCTCATTTTCGCCTTCCAAGCCCTTGGTGCCCAAGCCAAAAAGACCAACCGTGAGCTTGACGGTAGGCAGGTTCGTCTCGACGACCAAGGCGCTCTTGAACAGTGCGATCGCGTTCGGACGAAAACGAACCTGCACGTTGACGGTCGCACCCGCGGCGACTGTGGCGTCGGCTGCGGGCGGTGCAACGAGCTCGAAGGCGAGCGTTCCCGCGGCCGCTGGGTCGAGCTTGACGGACGACAGCTGCAAGGCCGTCGATGACGGATTCGTGAGCGCCACGCTTTGCGGCGCCGTTTGGGTTTTCTGCACGGCGCCGAACACGAGCTCGCCAGGGTCCGCTACGAGGCTGGGCTCGGCAGTCGCGCCAGCGCTGGCGCTCGAGCCGCCGGCACCACCAGCGCCCGCGCTTCCGCCGTGGCTCGACCCGCCGCCACCAGCCACGCCAGCCGTGCTGGTGCCCTGGCCACCGCTACCGGCGCCCCCGCGCGCGGCGGAGCCAGCTACCGGCGTGCCTCCGCCCATCGACGCTGAACCGGCCGCGCCTGCGCTGCCCAGCGCGCTCGGTTTGTCGCCCTCAGAAGAGCAAGCCAGCGCAGCCAGCGAAAACGCTACGCGCAACAACGGGGCGGTGAAGAAAAATCGATGTGAAGACGGCGTCACTCCCATAGCCTAGCGCCTAGCGGACTGAAAATTCCACACAATTATAGTATAGAATTTATATTCTATCCAATGATCCCTGCAGGGGCGCTGGCGAAGCGCCCCTGGGCAACTCTCGACGCGGCGACCCCCACTTTGGCGGGCCCCACGCTCTGGCCCGGGCCTTGCTCTGCTGCCTCGACGTATCAAAGGGAGCAGTGAATGACGCTTAAAAAGACGCAGGGCCCTAGGGCAAATTGGCTCGGTTGTGGCGCTTTGGCGCTGGTGTTGGCGGGCTGTGCATCAGACAAGCCCGCGCCTGCCAAGCAGGCTTCGGACCTTGCCCCAACAGCCGCCAGTGAGCCTGCTGCCAGTCAAGACGTCGGCAGAGGCGGCACCGCCATTCATCTATCGGACGAGATCATGGCCGACTGCAGCTTCCCCGCGAGCCCCGGCGAGCTGCCGCTGTTCGACGTGGATCAGGCGACGCTCAGGCCGCGCGGCCGCGATATCTTGGCGGACGTTGCCAACTGCCTGAAAGACGGGCCGCTGCAGAACCGTACCATCACCATCATCGGTCGGACCGACACACGCGGTACCGAAACTCACAATCAGCAGCTGGGTGGCACCCGGGCCGACGCGACGCGCAACTACCTGATCGGCAAGGGCGTTCCTGAAAAGAAGCTGCTCGTTACGTCGCGCGGTGAAAGCGGCGCGACCGGCGACGACCCGGAGACCATGGCGCTCGATCGCCGCGTCGACTTGGTCCTGGGCGACGACACCAAGCGGACCAACATTTCCCAAAATCCGCCGGCGAATCCGCCAAAAACCAAGAAATCGAGCGCCGCCGGCTATTCCGACCAATCAGAGGGCGGCCCTGCCAGCGGGAGTGTCACGGGTAGCTCAGGCCCCGGTACGGCCTCTGGAAAGTGAGACCCGCGCGTGGTGAGCCGCTCAACGACTGGTCCACCACGCGCGAAACTCTTCGAGCTCGATTTTGCCGTCCGCGTCGGTGTCGATACTGGTGAAGGCGGAGCTAACCTGCGCGGCGCTGTAGCCGACACCCAGCGCATCGAGCAGCTGGCCGAACTCCGCTTCGTCGATCGCGCCGTTGCCGTCCCTATCAACGCTCTCGAAGCGGTTTCTCAGCGGATCCATGCTCATCATGACAGGCTACGCCGCTTCGGCGCGCCGACCAACCGCGGGCTACTGCTACTTTTGGCGTGTGCGCTGGCCAGCTGCAAAACCGGCGCAGAAATTCCGCATAATGCGGCAGCGAATGGCAGCACCATCGCCGACGACAAGCCGCGCCAAGCCCCCCCGCAAGCTACCGCGGGAGAGCGGGCTGCGTCGCCGGCATTGGCTCCCCTGTCCGGGAGTTGGCTCGAGCATTTCAGTGAAGGAGACACCGAGGTATTCGTCACTCCCCCACTCGGCGCCGTTGCACCCAGTCGCCTCATGATTGCCGTGCACGGCGCGGGCGACCGGCCCGAATGGTCGTGTGGTGGCTGGCGGGTCGTGGCGCACCTCAGTGCATTCGTCGTCTGCCCGCAGGGAGCCCGCCTGACGCCCCAGACCTTCGCTTGGGTCTCCGAGCGCCAGCTCAGTGACCGCATCACGGTCGCGCTGCGCGCCGCCCAAGCTCGCTACGCCCCTTACGTCGACTCAGCGCCGTTCATTTTCGCGGGCTTCTCGCAGGGGGCGACCTTTGCCGAACCCTTCTTGCGCAAGCATGCGGCCGAGTTTCCGATCGCGATTTTGGCCGAAGGTGGCTACGCCACCGCCCGAAGCCCAGCTTTTGCGCGCGCATTCTACACCGCCGGCGGTCGCCGGGTCGTGTTGGTGTGCGGCAGCGACGCCTGTTTTCGAAGCGCGACTAGCTCGAAAAAAGTGCTGGAAAAGGCGGGCCTTGAAGTGCTCGTGATTGGTGACGTGAAAGCCGGCCACAACCTGAACCAAGAGATGCAGCACGCCTTGCAGGGTGCATGGCCGGACATATCGGCGCCCCTGGCTGCGCGCTAGTCGTTCCTGGGCCTAGGCCGGGCGCGACCAATACTCCGTTTCAGTCAGAGCGTAGATGAGGGTGTCGCGGTAGCGGCCTTTGACGTGCTCGTTTTGTATGAAATGGGCTTCACGGCACAAGCCCAGCAAGCCCGCGCGCCCAATCTCCTCGATGCCCGACGGCCCCGGTTGCCCACTGCTCGCCAACAACGGGGACAGTCGCCTGAACGCTTGAATTTTTCCCAGCGCCTCGTCCACACCGCCAGGCTAGCGGACTGGCGAGGATGCCTGCATGAACTCTCGGCCTCCTTGTAAAACTGCCGGCGGCCGATCCATTTCGCGCTGTCCACTCAGGCACGCGCGCGCCCCGCACCCGCCTGGCAGTGCTGACGTTTCGCGCCTCCGCTCTTCGCGCCACCGCCCTTCCGCGCCCCTCTTCCCGTTCACAATCGATGTCGCGATCGCGACACTATTTCCTCAATGTTTTCGCGGCAAAACTTCCCTGGCATGCGTTGTCGCAATTGCGACTGGTCGGCGCCTTTAAACGCTCCTTGTCGCAACTGCGACAACGTCAGAGCGAGCGCTTGGCGCGTCGAAATCATTGAGGAAACAACGTCGCGATTGCGACAAGCATTCGGATCGCGGAAGGGCCCTCGGCGGTCGGCTTACGGCGCGTCGCGTTGTTCTGCTCTGCGTAGCAGCCGCTTTTGCACGTAGTCGCGGCCCAGCAACGTGGGCACGAGCAGTACGTAGGGCAGCACCACCAGCCAGTCTTTGGTCGTAACCGGAATGAACTGGTGCAGACCGGCACGCTGCAAGCCGCTGCCGGTCCACAGCAAGTACGCGGCAATGCAGACCAGCGGCACCGCAATCTGGCCGACCGGAAAGCGCCAGGGCACGCGCTCGAGCACCGCCAAGTTGGCGCGGCGCTGTTCGACCAGCGCGGCTTCGGTGCGCTCGGTGACTAGGCGCCTGACGGCGGGCGCTCGCTCCAAAAAGGCGTTCAACCGGCTGCGCAAGACCGAATAGCCCACAAAACCGATGGACGAGGGACCGATGATGTAGACGAGCTTTTCGAGCAGCGGGTGCCCTTGCTCGGCCGACAAAATGCGCATCGCGGTCAAGGTGCCGATCATGGCGCCGCCGTACAGCCACACGCCACGCGCCACGCGAATAGCCGCGATGGAGCGCAAGAAATAGTTGGCGCGCGTCGCGACGGAGGCCTCGTCGGCAGCGTCAAAGACGGCCCGCGACGCCGCCAATAGCTCGGTGACGGGAAACGCCGCCAGCATGGTGGTCCCGGCCAGCCCCAGCAGGAAGGTGCCTTGAAAGACCAAGGTTTTCACGATCTCGAACGGGCGCGCGGGGACCTGCAACAGCTCACGCCAAATCAGCGTCGAGACGCCCGCCGGCTTCGAGCTCATGGTCAGCGCTAGTACGTCGGTCGTGATCACGCTGGCCAGCAGCACGCCCAGCAAGAACACCGGCCACACCGATTCCCACGGCGCGCGACGCACCAACAGCTCGCAGCGGTCGAGGCGTCGCGCAAAGCGCGCTTCACTGGCTAGCAGTACCAAATAGGCGAACTGAAAGACCAAGACTACTATCAGCGCCTCCGACCACTCAGCGCGCATTTGCGGAATCCACTGGGTCACGATTTCGCGCGAGCGACCGCCACCGCGGCTCGCCGAAATCAACGCCAACGTCACCAGCTCCACGATAAAAACCAGCTGAAAAAGCGGCGCCAAGGCGGCCGAAAACGTGCGATGAGCGAGGTAGCCGGAGACGAACACCTCGTGCGCATTGGGCTCGCGAAACGGATCGACCTGCCGGCGGCTGACCCGCAGCGCCGTAGACGCCGCCCAAAGCGGGTAGCCCGCCGCCAACACCAGCAAGAACCAGCCCACCGCGTTCAATACCGCCGGGGGCCCCACCGCCAGTACGGCGGCGATGGACTGCCCGGTCAAGTACCAAACCAAGAAAGCGAACAGCACGAGCGCGCCCGCGCTCCAAGCCGCGCTGCTCCACAGCGCCTCGCCGCGGTAGTCGCGTGCGATGCCGTCGACGTAGTTCTGAATGTGCGCGCGCACGTCACGCAGCGGCAACCCGCGATCGTCAGGCTCTTTCGCCAACAGGCGCATGACCAGCGTTTCGAGCGCCGAGGGCACGTCGGGGTCGTGCTTGGACGGGGGCGTCGGGTTCTCCAAGATCACCCGCCGCACGACGATGGCTGGGTCTTCGTGATCGAACGGCACACGCCCGCATAAAATTTCGTACAGCATGGCGCCTAGGCTGTAGAGATCGCTGCGCTCGTCGACTACGAGGCCCTTGGCTTGTTCGGGCGACATGTAGTGAGGCGTACCCAGGACCGCGCCGTCATGGGTTTGCCAGGCCTTCATCTCGGCTCGAACTGACGTCACCGGGCCGGGAGCGCTGACCGGGGCGCCGTCCAGACCGTCGATGAACTCATGCTCGGCCGCCAGCGCCTCGGCCTCGATGCTGACGCCGGCAGCGATCTCCTTCAACTTGGCGACGCCCCAGTCCATCACCGCGACTTCGCCAAAATCGCCGATCATGACGTTGGCGGGCTTCAGGTCACGATGAATGACGCCGCGCGCGTGCGCGTACTCCATCGCCAGGCAAACCTGCAAAAACACGTCCAGCAGCCGGCGCAAGCCGAACTCGGCCAGCGTCGCCTCGTCGCCGTTCAGGCGCGCAGTCAAGATGTCCTCGAGCGAGCGACCGCGCACCAACTTCATCGAAAAGTAGGCCCGGCCTTGGGGGTCGAGCCCCAAGTCATGCACCGGAACGATGTTGGGGTGTTCGAGCTGCGCGTTGACCTGCGCCTCTTCGACGAAGCGCGCTAGCAGCTGCCGCGGGATCTCTCCGCGCGGCAGGTGGGTGACCTTGAGCGCCATCTCGCGGCGCAGCTTGGTGTCGAAGCCGAGCAGAACTTGCCCCATCGATCCACGCCCGACCTCGCCGCGAACCTGAATGCGACCGCCCCAGAGTTCCGGCTCCGCCTCGGCCGCTTCGATGCTGGGAGCGCTCTCGCTCGCTTGCTCGCTGTCAGCCATGCGGTTTTCCCGCAGGCTAACATGTTCGCCCGCCTCTTTTCGCTCGGCGGCCCCGCCCTCAGCCAGCCAGCAGGTCTGCCAGGGCTTCGGCGGCAGCCTTGACCTGAATGGCGGTGACGTCGAGGTGGGTGACGGCACGCAAGCTGTGCTTGCCGGTGGCGTTCATCAGCACGCCACGCTCGGCCGCGCCTTGGACCAGCTCGGCGGCGCTGCGCCCACTGCTGGTGATGACGACGATGTTGCTGTCGACAGTGCCAATTTCCACGCCGCGTGCGCCGCGCAAGCTGTCCGCAAAGACACGCGCCGCGGCATGGTCGTCGGCCAAGCGCGAGCAATGGTGCTCGAGCGCGTAGAGGGCGCCTGCTGCCAAGATGCCAGCCTGACGCATACCGCCACCGAGCATTTTCCGGAAGCGATGCGCCGCCGTCACGTGCTCACGCGAGCCCACGAAGGCGGAGCCTACCGGCGCCCCGAGCCCCTTGGAGAAGCACACGCTGGCTGTATCGAAGGGCGCCGCCAGGGTGGCAACGTCCACGCCCGTCGCTACGCTGGCATTCCAAATTCGGGCGCCGTCAAGGTGAACGCCCAAGCCCGCAGCTCGAGCGGCCGCTGCAATCCGCTCGACCTCGGCTTGGGGGAACACGCGTCCGCCGGCGCGGTTGTGCGTATTCTCGACCACCACCAGCCGGGTGCGTGGAAAGTGATCTTGCGGAGGCTTGACGGCCTCCAGTAGCTCGTCGGCCGTGAACAGCCCGCCTCGGCCGGCGATCGCGAACTGCACGCCGGCCCAAGCGCTGGCAGCCCCCGATTCGTAAAACGCGCAGTGCGAACCCTCGCCGATGATGACCTCGTCGCCCGGCCGCGTGTGAACCAAGAGGCCGATTTGATTGCCCATGGTGCCGGAAGGCACGAACAACGCGCTCTCCTTGCCGAGCAACGCCGCGACGCGTTCCTCGAGCGCGCGCACGGACGGGTCCTCGCCGTACACGTCGTCGCCCACCTCGGCCGCGGCCATGGCGGCGCGCATGCCAGAGGTGGGGCGGGTCAACGTGTCCGAGCGTAGGTCGCAAACTGACATGCCACCGCAGGATAGCGGACCCGCTCGAGTCGCTCGCTAAATTCACTCACAAGGCGGCGCTACGGCGCGCCGCCAGCACCCGCGCCGCCGCTACCCGCGCCGCCTGCGCCGCCTGCACCGTCGTCGCCCTGGCCCTGGACTTTAACGCTGTCGAAGTTGGGGCCACTCTCGCCGTTGGTGCCCAATTGCAGGCTGTTGATGCCCCGCTTCAGCGTCACGTCGTAGCTGACGTCACTGGCCCAAGCCATGTTCCAGCTGTTCGTGTCGTTGAAGGCCAACGAAGCGGCCGCCACCGCCCCATTGACGGTGAGCGTCATGTCGCGCGTAGCGTCTTGCGTATAGACGAACGTCAGCGAGTAGGTGCCGGCATAAGGCGCGTCCAGCACCCAGTTCACGACGCCCTCGCCGCCGTTCATGTCGGCAAAACCAAGATCGGTCCAACCGCTGCCGCCGTTGGCTACGCTGGCCGCACCCGAAAGCAGCGCGCGCTCGCCTTCACAAGTGGTGAGAGCGTCGCCGGCCAGCTCGCACATCGGCGGCGAGACGATCATCACGTCGAAGTTGGGTCCGCTGCCGCCGTTCGTTTCGAGCACGATTTGGTTGGTGCCCTTCTTCAGCTTCACCGTCTGCGCGCCGCCCGTGGTCCAGGCGCTGTTCCAGTTGCCAGTGTTGGTGAATGCGACGGACGCGGCGACCACCGTGCAATTGACGCTCAAGCGCATGTCGCGCCCGTCATCTTGCGTGTACGACCAATCCAGCACGTAGTCGCCGGCGGCAGGCGCGTCGATCAGCCAGGTCATGGCGCCCTCGCTACCCTTCATGTCCGCAAAGCCGGTACCGCTCCAACCCGAGCCGTCGTTGGCGACCGCGGCGGCTCCGCGCAAGGTCGCCGCCTCGCCTTCAATCGACTTGGGGCCAAGCAGCAAACCGGCCAAGTCAACGCCACCGGTGACCGGCACCGTGCACACCGGAGCGGTGCCGCCCATGCCGGCCATGCCAGCGACGCCTACCGTGCCGGCGGCCCCGCCACTGCCGGCAGTGCCCGCACCGCCCGAGCCGCCGCCACCCAACGCGCCGCCCGTTCCGCTACCGGCAGCCGTGACGACGCCACCGCTGCCGGCCGTGACCGCCGAACCTGCGGTCGCGCTACCAGCCACGCTGGGCTTGCCGCCGTTACTGGCTCCACCGCCACCAATTCCGGTGCTGGGGTTGACGCCTGTACCGCTGTCACTGCACGCCGCCGCAAAGCCTGCGGCAAGTGCTGGCAGTAGAAGAAGGCGGGCCGCACGTTGGATGCGGCGAACTGATGCGCGTTGGGCTTGTGCGAAGGCCATAAGTCGATGTGCTCCTGATCGTTAACGGACAAAGCTGCGATCAGCTCGCCAAGGTCCCGGGGTGCCCTGGCAAGCGACGGCTCACGCCAAACCGCAGCTTTAGGTCAGTGCGCCGGGGAGGATTTTTTCATCCAGATTTTATCTGACGCAGCGCGCTCGACGGTTGCGGCAAGCGGGCCCGTCATTTAGGTTCCGCGCGCCCTTGCTTTACCGCCTCTTTCGCTCTCTCCTTTTCCGTTTTGGCGCTGAGACGGCTCACCGCCTCACCCTGGCGTCGTTGCGCCTGTTTGCCCTCCTGCCCGGGGCGCTTTGGCTGCTGCGCGCGCTGTTCGGGGTGACCGACCCGCGGCTCCGTCTCCACGCGTTAGGGCGCGACTTGAGCTGCCCCGTCGGACTTGCAGCCGGGCTGGACAAGCACGCCGAGGTATTCGAGGCGTTCGGCGCGCTCGGCTTCGGCTTCGTCGAAATTGGCACCGTGACCGCGCTGGCCCAGCCGGGCAACCCGCAACCCCGCTTGTTTCGCCTGCCTCGCGACCGCGCGCTGTTGAATCGCATGGGCTTCAACAACCACGGCGCGGCCGCCGCGGCGCAACGCCTGGCCAAGCCGCGCAGGGCCGTAGTCGGGGCCAACATCGGTCGCAGCAAGCTCACGCCCAACGAGGGCGCGGTTGCTGACTACGTCACCAGCACCGAAGCCCTGGCACCGCACGCTGACTACATGGTCATCAACGTGAGCTCGCCGAATACGCCGTCGCTCCGCGAGCTGCAGGCCATCGAGCAGCTGCGCCCGCTGATC
The DNA here is from genome assembly GCA_043752365.1 of Myxococcales bacterium. Lineage (GTDB taxonomy): Bacteria > Myxococcota_A > Polyangia > Polyangiales > Polyangiaceae > PMG-095. The sequence goes on from JAYUYU010000767.1 coordinate 15,182, forward strand.
AGCGGGGTGCAGGCGGCGTTGAAGCGCGCCGCCCCCGGGCGCGTCGTGCCGCTGCTGCTCAAGGTCGCACCCGACTTGCACGACGCCGACATCGACGCCATCGCCGAGCTTTCGCTGGAGCTGGGCATCGACGGCATCATCGCCACCAACACCACCATCGGCCGGGAAGGCCTGACCACGCCAGCAGCCGAGGTCGCGGCACTGGGCAACGGCGGCCTGTCGGGCGCGCCGCTCCGCGAACGAAGCCTGCAGGTGCTGCGTCGCCTGCGCGCCAAAGTGGGCAGCCGCCTGCTGCTAGTCGGGGCCGGCGGCATCGAAAACGCCGAAGATGCCTGGCAGCGCATCTGCGCGGGCGCGACGCTAGTGCAAGTCTATTCGGCGCTCGTCTACGACGGCCCTGCTTTGCCCGGCGCCATCGCCCGGGGCCTGGCCGAGCGCGTCACCCAGGCCGGACTCTCCAATATTTCCGAGGCTATCGGGCGCGACGCCTGAGGATCCGCGCGCCGTCGAGTGACTAGCTCGGGCCCGCCTTTCTAATCGGTAACTCGGGGTCGCGGGCGAGCAGCTGGTTTGACAGCGCCGGGGCTGCCGCGTACGCCCTCGGCAAGCTATGACTCCGATGGAACTACGCGGTCGCTGGGTGTTGGTTACTGGCGCTTCCTCCGGCTTGGGCCGAGAGATGGCGAAAATTTTGGCGCTGAAGTACGGCGCTCATTTAGTGATCGCGGCGCGGCGTGAGGATCGACTGGTCGAGCTGAAGGCCGAGCTGGAAAAGAGCGCGGGCGTGAAGGTCGACATCTGCGTCGCCGACCTGTCGAAGCTCGACGATGTCGATCGTTTGATCGAGACCGCGACCAAGGGCCGAGCTTTGTTCGGGGCCATCCTCAACGCTGGTGTCACGCACTTTGGTCACTACGACGATCTGTCGTGGGACAGCTTCCGCACCATGCTCGACACCAACGTCACCGCAACGGTGCGCATGGCGACCGCGTTCTTGCCGACGCTGGAGACGCAGGGCGGCGGGCTGATGATCGTCTCCAGCATGGCCGGCATCCACCCGGTGCCCTTCCAAACCCACTATTCGGCTACCAAAGCCTTCCTGGTGCATTACGGCATCGGGCTTTGGCACGAGCTGGCTGGGCGCAGCGTTTCGGTCACGGTGTACGCGCCCAGCGGCGTCGTCAGCGAGATGACCGCGGGCGAAAGCTTCAACCCGCTGCGCGGTTGGCTGATGCCGGTCGACCAAGCCGCGAAAGAGGGCGTGGAGGCCTTTCGCTCCCGCAAATACGTGCACATTTCTGGCTTCGTGAATCGGGTCGGCAGCGTCTTCGCGCGCATCTTGCCGCAGCGCTTGGGAACGGGCCTGGTCGCCGCGCAGTACCGCAACGCTCTGAAAAAGCCTGGTTAGCGCGAGCTGCGCTGAGCCGTCAGCGCGCGAGCCCCAAACTTCGCGCGTGCGTGAGCGCCTGACTGGCGTGCTCGATCCACAGCATTTCGGTGCCGTACGCTCGGGCGCGCTCTGTCAGCAGTTGCGCGCGGCTGCCCGCGTCACCGTTGCGGTTTTTGCCGCCCAAATCGCGAATGTAGATGGCGCGAATTCGCCCGGGGTAGCGCGCGGCCGTTTCTAAGTAAATTTCCGGGTCGCGCTCACCGCTGTCGCCCAAAAGCACGAAGGGCAACTGCGGGTAGGTGTCGAGCAAGAGCCGCACCGCTTCGGACTTATGATCGACGGGCGGAGCTTCGCGGAGGCCAATGTCTCGCAGCATGAGCGGCCCCCGCGGCAGCTGGTGGTACTCCAAAAAGTCGACCAAGAAGTCGTACAGGTTCCACGGGCTCTTCGAGACGTAGAACACCGGGTTGTTGGCGTGACCCGACGCCCCCGCTGCCAGCGCGTGATACAGCTCGCTCGTGCCCTCGAAGGGCATGCGAGTGAAGGCACTACCCGACAAGGTCACCCAAATCATCTTCAGCGTCTGCGTCACGTGCGTCTGCAGCACGGTGTCGTCGATGTCGCTGATCAGCCCTAGCTGGGCCGTGGCGCCAGGAATCAAGACCTCCGCCGTGGCGCGCACCGGGACGAGACCACGCACCGGCGCGGACACGAGCTCGACCTCCGTCGCCTTCCAGTCGCCGCTACCCTCGCCCCATTCGGGCGCTTCCACCGGCATGTCGAAGTAGCCCTCGTCGTCCGTGCTGCCGCCTACCGAGCCGGCCGCCAGCAGGGCGCGCACGCTTACCTCCGGCACTTCTCGAGAAAGCAGCCGCCGCAGCATGCGCCGAACGTTGGTGAAGGCCGTATCGGCGGGCAATGAGCGCTCGAGCACCGAAGCCTCCAGCACCCGGCCTCGAACCACGGCCCGCTTTGCAGTACCAAAGCCCCTGTAGGTCACGATCTGCAGCGGCCCCAGGCGCCCAAAGCGCCGTCGCAGACCCCACACGGCACTGTCGAACAACAGCTCCATGCGCGCAAACGACCTGACGACGCTAGCCCACAGCCGCTGTCTCCGGCGGACCGTGCGCGTGTTTGGCGTTTCCTCGAGCGGGGCCGACATCCGCTAACCCGTGTATAGCGTCCGGCTCAGAGTGGCAATTCTTGGGTTAGGTCCTGCGTTTGCAGCCGCCGTGCCGCGGCTTCTTCCCAAAAACGCGCAATGCGTCCGCGGTTTCGCTCCACGTAAGCCGAGCCGATGATCATCGGCCCATCCGGCACCGGCAAAGAATTGGTCGCGCAGGCCATCGGCTACTCTCGCTACCTAGCGTTCGACGAGAATACGCGGAGCTTCGTCGAAACCTTTACCTCGCAATTTCACGCGCTCAACGTGTCGGCGTTGTCGCACGGCGTGGTCGAGTCCGAGCTGTTTGGGCATCGCGGCGCGTTCACGGGCGCGCTGGAGGATCGGCAGGGCTGGCTGGAGGTGTGCGGGCCCGACGGCAGTGTGTTCCTCGACGAAATTGGCGAGCTTGGCACCGAGTTACAGGTGAAAGCCAAACGCGCTCCAGCCTCGACCAAGCCCTGCTCGACAGTCAGTTGCCGAGCGAGGCCCTGCTCGACCGCTACGCCGCGCTCGTCTACCGCGAAACCCAGAGCTACGTCGAAACCGGCCGTCGCCTCGGCCTTGACCGCCGCACCGTCAAAGAGCGCGCCGAGCGCGGCGCCCGCTCCTGAGCGCCCGGCAAAGGCGTGTGCAACTGGGGCTGGCCGAGCCTGGTGGGCCGTTGCATCATAGGGTTAGATGTGGCCGCGTCGACTGTTGGTACTGGGGGCATTTATCGCAGCGCTATCGGTGTTGCTGTGCCTGCCGCGCGCGGCCATGGCGCAGGAGCCACCGTCACGCGTCTCGGTGCTTACCATGGGGCCAGGCGACCACCCGTTCACGCGCTTCGGTCACAACGCGCTACTCTTGGAGTGGGAAGGCGCTGGTCACGGCAAGAACGCGGTTTACAACTTCGGTACGTTCAAGTTCGCTGGACTGAAGGGCGTGAGCGACTTCATGGCGGGGCGCTTTCGATACTGGCTGAGCGTGGGCACGCTCGAGACGACGCTGCGCGCGTACGCGGCCGATAAGCGCTCGTTGACGGCGCAGGAACTGGAGCTGACGGCAGCCGAGCGCGCCGAGCTGTTCCAGGCGCTGGCGGACAACGCCCTGCCGGAGCACCGCTACTACGACTACGACTACTACCGGGACAACTGCTCGACCCGCGTGCGCGACGTCCTGAACCGCTTATTGCGCGGCGAGCTCGAGCGCGGCGTCGTCGGGGCTGGTCGACTGACCTTTCGACAGCACACGCTCGCCCTGGTCAGCGACGCTCCTCTGCTGTTCTTCGGCTTGGATTTAGCATTGGGCACCCCGACTGATCGCGCGACAACGCACTGGCAAGAGCTGTTTTTGCCCCGCGAGCTACAGGGCGCGCTCGCTAGCGCGAGCCGTGAGTTGAACGGTCAGCGCGTGCCCCTGGTCCGCGCCGAGCGACGCATATTACACGCCGCTCGCGCGCCTTTACCGCGCGAGCCCCAAGCGCCGTGGATGGCCTTCGGCGGCGTTGGCAGCGCGCTCGGCCTGCTGTTGATGGGCCTGGGACGGGCGGCCCGGCAGCGACGCGCGCTGCAGGCGGTGTTCGGCGTCCTGACGGCGCTGTTCGGCGCGGCGCTAGGACTGTTAGGCACGGCGCTGGCCATTTTTTGGGCCTCCAAGCACTGGGCCGCACACGCGAACCTAAGCCTGCTCGCCTGCCCGCCCTGGGCGCTCGCGCTCGTCGTGCTCGGCATTGGCTGCGCGCTGGGCAAGCCACGCAGCTTGCGCCGCTTGCAAATGTTGCTGAGTGCTTTGGTGGCATCCAGCGGCCTGCTGTTGCTGCTCTCGTTCGGCAGCAGCGGCCACGAGTCGTGGCGCATTGCCCTGCTGTTCCTGCCGCTTTGGGCAGGCTGGCTAGCAGGTGCACGCCTCGCCGACGAGCCGCGCTAACCTCACGCGAGGGCGGACGCGGGTGGCGGGGCGCTGCTCGGTGAGCGCGCACTCATCGCTACGCTTCCGGTCGAGTTGGCGGAATCCTGGTGCTCAGCGTCCGGTTGAAACGCCGGCGCCGCGTGCATTACCGCGCTCGTCCGCCCCGAGCGCAGCGCAGCGCGCACGATGTCGCGCAATAGCGCCAGCTCGATTTGCGCGCTGCGAATGCGCAGCGAAGGCAACGTGCGGAACGTCCCCACTTCGACATCGTCGAGCAAGCGAACCACTGAGTAGCAGTGTGGATCGGTGCGCTCGATACGATACGTAGCCCCCTTAACTTGAAGCATGCCCCTACTGACTATCCGTCTCATCGTTCTCCAGCATACGCGCGGAACGGATCGGGAGGGTCGCAACAAAGTGTCAGTTAAAGATTTGCCTAGGCGGTTGGGCGGACTCCTTGGTTCGAGGGGAGCGAGCAGCCTTCCTCGGCTGCCGATCGCTCTACTGGGATGGGTTTGACTGTTTCGACTGTGGGGACGACGCAGGGGCGTGTCGGGAGGAACGCGCAGTCCGAGCGGAACGCCGGCCAGCTAGGCTGGAAAAGGCGAACGGCCACACACATGTAATCTGCTAGGGTGAGCGACGTGGGGCCTCCCAAAACCGCTATCGCCTCGGCTGCTCCGCGTGACGTCGACCTGGCTCGCGCCGAAGCCTTTGGCTTGCGCGACCTGCGCATGGTGATGGACGACTTGGCGACGCGTGGTCTGCCGGCCGCCGCCGACGACTTTCCGTGGCCCACCTTCGTGCACGACGGCTCACGCATTCTGCAGGTGAACCCTGCTTGCTTACGCTGGTTTGGCTGCAGCGGTGACGGTTCGCTGACCGGGCAGCGGCTGAGCGTGCTGAGCCCTTCTGACGACGAACGCCCGCTCCTAGCCGCAGTCGGGGCGACCCAGGCCGGACCGCCCGAAGGCCCGCACATCCAGCGCTTCTGCACGGAGGCGGGCCAGGTTCAGCTGGGGCGCGTGCTGTCGCGCCGCGTCGTCGTAGACGGAGCCGAGGTCACGTTCGCCCTCATCGCACCCGTGCCCGAGCAAGATCGCTCGTTCGAGCTCTTGCGGTTGCTCGGCGAAGCCGTCGACCATTTGACGGACATCGTCTTCATCACCGAAGCGCACGCCGTCGACGACGTCGGGCGGCGCATCGTATTCGTCAACCGCGCCTTCACGGAGTCGTCCGGCTACGAACCAACCGACGTGTTGGGCAAGACTCCTAACATTACCATCGGCGAGGCGACGGATCGCCAGGTGCTGCAACGGCTCGAGGCCGCCTTGGGTCGAACGCAGCCAGTGCGCGAAGACCTGCTGAAGTACACCAAAGAAGGCGCGCCCTATTGGGTCGAGCTGCAAATCTTGCCCCTGTTCGACGAGTCCGGGCAGCACAGCCACTGGATCAGCATCCAGCGCGACATCACGGAGCGAAAGCGAATGGAAGCGCGCTTGCTAGAGTCAGCAAGACTTGCGGCTTCGGGCCAGCTCTCGGCCAGCCTGGCCAACGAGTTGAACAGCCCACTGGCCTCCGTCGTCAGCTCGCTCGAGTGGTTGGCAGAGCGGCTGCCCGTGCTGCTAGCTGAGGGGGGCAAAGACGCGAACGAAGTGTTGGAAGCGCTGTCCGACGCCAGCGCCAGCGCCGGTCGCATGGCATCGGCGACCAGCTACCTGCAGCTTTTGGGCAATAACGCGCAGCTTTTTCGCCAGAAGCTGCCACTGGCCCCGCTGCTCGACGAAGCCATCGCCGACGCCGAACGGCAGCTCTCGCGGAGCCTCGACATCGAACGTAGCTTCGAGCCCGAGCTGGTCGTGCTGGCGGATGCCGGGCGGCTCAGCCACGCCTTGCGGTTGGCACTGCTGAACGCTGCGCTGGCTGCAGGGCGCAAACTGCGCGTGCAGCTGAGCGCCGCCGGCCGGCGCGTGCACATCGGCATTGAAGACGACGGGCCAGGCATCGCCCCTGAAATGGCCGGT
>JAYUYU010000768.1:0-9584 GCA_043752365.1 Myxococcales bacterium
GATCTTGCGGACGCGCGGCGGCTCGCTCTCCGACGACGAGGAAGCGGGCGTCAGCGCCCGACAACGCGCGCAAAAGATCGCGAAAGTCGGGGCTCATAGGGCTTGTCCGGGTGAGCGATGGCATGAAGCTCGAGACTCAACTTCCAAACGAACTCAGCTCGCTCGTCCAGCGGAATGCTATCCCAAAACGCGGCGTCGGCATCCGCCTCTGCTTCTTGCTCGCCTTGCCGGAATATCCGAACAGAAGCGTTGGCCCGCGCTGCCTTCCTAAGCTCCGCATCGTTCGGCATGGCCCAACAGGGTATCACACGGCGACACGGTTTCGCTGACGAAGGGCAGGGGCGCGGAGCGTGAGACGTGACCGTGGACGCGCCTTCGGCGCGGGAGGTGGCCGTGGACCGCCTGCGGCGGATGAGGTGGCGGTGCACGCGCCGAGGGCGCGAAGTCGTGGACGTGAACCGCCTGCGGCGGATGTCGTGACCGTGCACGCCTTCGGCGACCTCCGCCGAAGGCGGTCCACCGATCCGCGGCGCAGCCGCGTCCACGTCCCCCGGCGCAGCCGGTCCACGTCCCCGGCGCAGCCGGCCCACGTCCCCCCGGCGCAGCCGGTCCACGGTCACGTTCACCGCCACCCGCCCGATCTCGACGCGCCGTCCTCTCCTTGCGACACTCCGTCATGCCGCTCCCGAGCCTCTTGCCGTGCCCCGGCTGCGCGCGGCACCTACGCAGCAGCGAGCAAACCTGCCCCTTCTGCCAACGCGAAGTCGCCAGCCTCTTCCGCCACCCGCAGCTGCATTGGTTCCCCGCCGAGCGCTTCGCTCCGGCGCTCCTAGCGTTCGCCACCGCGGGCTCAGTCGTTGTTGCCTGTCACGGCAGCCACCGACCCGGCACCGCGCCCACTTCGAACTCGGCGTCCCCGTTGACCGCGGCTGTGGCATCGGCTCCGCCTTCCGCTTCAGCGCTCGCATTGCCGTCGGCGCCCGCGTTGCCGTCGGCTTCGGCAAGCTCCGCTCAAGCGCCGCGACCCGACGGTTCGCCGGACGAGGCGCGGGCTCGCGGCCCGATCGCGGTCTACGGCGCGCCCTCTCCACCCGTCGAGCCGACCATGCCGCGCGGCGAGGTCAGCCTCGAAAGGTGAAGGTTCACGGAAACCTCGAGAATTCCCAGCGGGTCGTGAACGGCATGCGAGCGGGAATTCGTAGCTGCTACCAGCGCGGCTTGGCTGAAAGTCGGGAAATGCCGGGGCGACTTCGGCTTTTCGTGGACGTCGATGCGCAGGGCGACGTCGTCGGGGCCACCGCAAAGGCCGAAGGGGGAGCAATCGAGGCTTCCGTCACGGAGTGCATCGTGGAGCGGGTGAAGCACGCGAAGTTCTTGATGGCGGATGGGGCCGATCCGGCGCGAGTCGAATTTACGGCGACGTTTACGAGCAAGCCGTCGGGCGCCAGGTAAGCGAGCGAGCGAGGCGGACGAAAACGCGCGATGGGGGTGGGCGAGGTTGCGAGCGGGGGGCTGCCGAGATGCAGCCTGATTTGCAGAAGCTAACGTGTAGGTATTGGGCCATGTTGGCCGGGCGAGAGCGTGAGCGCTGCGCCTGCGGCGCGAGCGGAGCCGTAAACGTGAACGTCGCCGTGCAGGTGGACGGCCTGCGGCCGGGGGACGTGGACGCGCCTTCGGCGCGATGACGTGAGCGGGCTGCGCCCGAGTCGGTGGACGCCTGCGGCGAGGGCGAGAGGGGGACGGAGATTTACGGGGGGCTTGCTCGGGGGAGGTTGATTTTATCAGTGTGCTCGGCGCGGTCGAGGCCGGGGCCGGCTGCGCCGGTGCGCGCGTAGCGCGCAGCCTCGACCGCTCCTCCGCCACTGCTGGGGGCTGGGTATGGCTCGCAAGCGGGCGAGACCGAAACCACAAACGGAGTTTCACGATGGCATTTCAAGTTGAAGAGCTCAGCATTCAGTTCGTCGAAGCGTTGGTTCCGCTGATGCCGCGTATTCGGCAGCGCGATAAGGCGCTGGAAGATCAGCTGCGGCGCGCGGCCAGCAGCATTGGGCTCAACGCTGCGGAGGCGGCCTTCTCGGATCCGGGAAATAGGCGGGCGCGGTTGTTTACGGCTGCGGGCAGCGCGGGGGAGACGCGGCACGCGCTGCGCCAGGCTGTCGCCTGGCGCCTTGTGACGGAGGGGGATGCGGAGGTGGCGATGAAGCTGGTGGAGCGGATTTTGGCGATGCTTTGGAGGATGACGCGGGGGTGAGTCGGCCGACTAAATCGCGCGCGCCCATCCAAGAGGAGGGCGGCCGTTCTCCCTTGCACCCGTGACGAAGATTGTCCGCTCTCGCGTGATGGCCATGGCGCACCCACGGGTCTCGGCGTTACCCTTGCGCCCAGTATGGCGCAGCGGAAAAAGGTGGCTCCGGTCGTTGACGAAGCAGCGATTGTCGCGGCTCTGCGGGATGAGCTACAACGGGAGGGGGTGGCGAAGCTGAGTCGGATCAATCCGGCTCGGATACGTGCCGAAATCGCGGAAAAACTGAAGCAGGAGGGCTTCGAGGCGACCAAGACTTTGCTGCGACAGCCTTTGCACGCGCAGTTGCGCGCGGCCTTGCAGCACGGGGCCCTGGTCCCGGTGAAGTCGTTGGCCTCGCATGTCCGTGGCGCCACGGCAACGGAGCTGAAGCGACTGACAGAAACGTCAGTAGGCGAGGGAATGGTGCGCCTGGTGCTGCGCGGAGCCGCAGTGCTCCTCGCGGGGGCAGAAGTGCGGGTCTTGTCTGGCACGGAAGTCGAGGCGCTGCGAAAGCGCGTGGTTGGGCTTGGTAAGGCGCTGGAAAAAGTCACAAGGAAGAAGGGGCTGAGCCTGCTCGCAGTTGATGCGACTGGGGCGCTTTCAGAGGCCTTAACGGCGGTGAACGAGCCATTGCGAGCAAAGGCGGCGTCGACCGCACCAAGACCAGCGCCACTGCAACAGCAACCGCATGATGATGGGATGGGCGCATTGCTCGAGGCCGTGGATTCCACTCGTGATGTGAGGACGGGGTTGTCGTTTGTTCCTTCCGTGGTGGGGCGGCTAGCACCCGCGCTCTCTACGAGAGCGGCCGTGAAGCTGCTGCTCACCGCAGCCGAACGAGAGCTCTTGGAACTCCGGCCTGAAGGCGGTATTGGTCGTCTTTCCGAAGCAGAGCTTTCTGTTTGTCCTCCAGGGCCCCACGACACGCGGCTGTCATGGGCCCGAAGGCTGACGGGAGGGGCAACATGAGCCGAGCATTTCTAGATGCGGTGCACGCCGACCCGTGGTCGGACGACTTCGTGGACCTCGCGACGCTAAACGAGGGAGCGAGTGACGCCATAGAAGAGGCGATCGCGAAGTTGCGCGCTACCGCTCGAGACGAGCCGCGCGCTCTGCGCTCGACTTCTCTAGTTGTCCTAGGCTCTCCGGGGGCCGGTAAAACGCACTTGTTCGCGCGCTTGCGGCGACGTATCGGACCGCGAGCGGTGTTCGTCCACATTCGACCGCTCGTTCACGCGGAAATGACGCCTCGATTTCTGCTCGGAGAAATCGTTGCGCAGCTCGCGCACACAACCCAAGGCCTGCCGCAGATCTCTGCGCTCGTCGGATCCTTGCTGGCCTACTTGGACGGCGCCAGCACCGGCTTTCCGACGACCTTTCTCGAGGCGTATGCCGAAATGCCCGAGAAGTTGCGCGAAGAGCGACTCGACGCTGATCTCGAGCGCGCCCTAGAAAAATGGCCTGAGCTGGACGAAAGCTACCTGAGCCGCCTGTTGCGTGCCCCGTTTGCCAGTGGACCCACCCGGCGCGCACTTCTGGCGTGGCTCTCGGGTCGAGATTGCGACGTCGCGCAATTGCAGCGCATAGGCGCGACGGCGTCGTTGAGCGAAGACGTTGCGCCGATTGCGATTCGAACGCTCGCGATGGTGGCCGCGCCGGGTGCACCTATCGTTTTGGTCTTCGATCAACTCGAAAATTTGGTCGAGGGTGGCGCGGTCAGCTCACGCCTCCTCGCCTACGCGCACCTCACATCCGAACTCGTCGATACAGTGCGCGGGCTCACCCTCGTGCACATGGCACTGGATTCCGAATGGGATCGCGGTATCGAGCCGACGCTCAACCCTTCGCAACGCTCGCGTCTGGTCATGCGGCGCGAGACACTTGCTCTGCCAACGGCGAAGGAGCGAGAAGAGCTTCTCCGGCTGTGGTGCCAGAAATTGCCGGACCCGGCCGAATCATTTCCGTGGCCTCTGGGCGAGTCCCGCCTGGCACGACTGAAAACACAGCCGGGTCTTACCCCACGCATGTTGCTGCTCGAATGCCGTCGAGCACTAGACGGTGAACCCGACGTCGAAACTGCTGGCACGTCACCCGACGATCAGAAGGCAGACAACGACGAAGGCTTGCAAAGCGAATGGGACAGCTGCCTAGGTCGGAGCCGGCGCCTTCTGAACGACGCGGCCGAGCAGCGCGCGGCCTTAGACGCTGCGCGCCTCGCTGACGGCTTTCTCTGTGCTGGCCGATTCCTCACGGGCGCCGAGATCACCGCCGACAAACAAGGACGAGCGCGGCTCACGCTCAAAACCGGACAGCAACGGGCTCACGTCGCCATACTTGCGGAGGGGCACCCTAAGAGTCTGGGTAGCGTGCTTACCAAGCTGACCAACCTGGCCAACGACACATCGGTTATCGCGGTGCGTGAGCGCGCGCGAGAGCTGCCACCTACGTGGAAGGATACATTGGCCAAGCGCCGTGCGCTGCTGGCGTCGGGCAAGGCGCGCTGGGTCGACGTAGATCCCGACGACTGCGCCAATCTGCTCGCGCTCGACGAGTTGCTGCAAGCAGCTAGGTCGGGAGACGTAACCAATGCCCAGGGCGAAGCGCTCAGCGAAGACGTGGTGGTCGGCTGGGTCACTTCAGAGCTCGACGTAAGCGGGTGGCGCATCATGAAGGACCTCATCGCGGCGCCGGCGGATGCGGAGAATCCGGAAATCGAGCCCGTTTTGGCGGTTGGGCCAAGCGAGCATTCACTGCTCACCCTGAAACGTCTGCGTATCGCGTCGGTCGATCGGCTCGTCCGCGAGGTCATACGCCTCGAACCCAAAGCGACACGCGCGTCGGTGCAGGCGGAGCTTGAAGCAGCAGGTAGGCGCGTGGGCTGGTTCGGACGCGCCATCGTCTGTGTGAAGGATGCGACATGACCGAGCGTTTCAGCGTAACAGAGGTTCGAAACGCCCTGCGCTGTCCGCGTGTTTTCGCACTGGGGCGCTTGGTAGGGCAATCGGTGGCATTCCCGCTCGGCTCTTCCTGCCTCGGCGCCACGTTTCATCGATTGGTCGAACGTTTCACGCGTCAGGTAGAGCAACCGCCAACCAGCTTTGCGCGACTACCCCCGGGCACTCCGCGCGATGACGTCGAAGCGGCGCTCTGTCGCTGGCTCCTGTCATTGCTGAGCGACGAGCTGGAAGAAGATCCGACTTATTGGTCCATCCCTGGCGAGGTGGACGATTTGGCGGAGGCCTTGCGGGAGCTCGGACGCCACCTGGCTGGCCGCTTGCTGACCTGGCCAGGCACGCCCGCTTCTTCACTTGCCAAGCTGCTGCATGCCGGCGAACGCGGTGTGGAAGCTGCGCTGGGTGAAGACGGCCCTGTAGTTCACGGACGCCTCGACGCGCTCTACGCGGATAAGCACGGCGCCCTCGAAGTCATCGAGTACAAGCTCACGGACGAAGCGAACGACGAGCTCGATCGCGCGCAGGTAGCTCTGTACCGCGAGCTGTTGCGCGTCGGGCAAGGGGTGGAGGCGCGCCCTGTCGTGCTCCGCTTCTCGCCAACCTTGCGTGAAGTGACCATGTCGAGCGAAGCGGCAGATAGCTTCATGGCCAGCGTGGTCTCACCGCTATTGAGCAGCATGCTTTCCTGGTCGCAGGAGCCTTTGCGCGCGCCGGCGACCGAACGCCGTGATCTGTGCGCCGCCTGTCCGATGGCCAAACCGTGCGCGGAACAGTACCCGGACCGACTGCCGGCGCGTGACGACCCCCCGATGGCGGCCGCGCGCCCGCGCCCCGACGTGTCGCGCACGATGCAGGGCGCCGCTACCCTCGCGGCGCCTGGCCCTTCCCGAGACGACGAGGCAGGGCGCGTGGAAGCGGAGCAGCTGAAGGACCGGATACTGGCTGAGCTCAAGCGCCAGGGCGTCGCAGCCGTGTGCCCAAGACCGCCAACCGTGGGGCCCACGCTCTACCTCATCGACGTGTCACGCCCCCGGGGCGCCGTGAGCCACCTGGACCGCGCTGCCGAAGACGTGCGCCACCGTCTCGCGGCCGACGCCGGCGTTGACGTGGAGTACGCGAAGCAAGGTGGCCACCGCCGCTTCATCGTCAAACGCCCCAACCCGCGCAAGGTGCTACTCGGACCGCTCTTGGAAGAGAACCGCCAGTGGTTGTCGGCCAGGGCTGGTAGGCTCGTCGTCGGCCAGGCGCCAGACGGCGCAGTGCTCTGCGCCGACCTGTCCGATTCGGGCACACCTCATCTGTTGATTGCAGGACAAAGCGGCAGCGGCAAATCAGTGCTCATCCAGTCGGTCATCGCCAGCCTCGTCCAGTTCCACGGACCCGCCGCGATTCGCTTCACGCTCATCGATCCCAAGCGCGTCACCTTCATCGGCGCAGGTTTCAAAGCCGCGGTCGCCGCGCACCTCGACGGGCCCATCCGCTACGACATCGACGAGACGCTGCCCGCGATCGAGCAGCTCGTCGACCTGATGGAGGAGCGATACAAGATTCTCGAAGCCGCCCAGGTCGCTGACGTCGGCGAATACAACGAGCAAGCCTCTGCCAGTCAGCAGCTCGAGCGTCGCGTCCTCGTCATCGACGAATTCCAAGACTTAATCACCGAAAAGGCCACCGCTCAGGCCTTCTTCACCGGCATCAAGCGGCTAGGCGCCAAAGCTCGCGCCGCCGGAATCCACCTCATCCTCGCCACGCAACGCCCCGACCGCGACACCGTGCCGCCCATCATCAAAGCCAACCTAGGCGGAAAAATAGCGCTGCAAGTCGCTAGCAAAGTAAACTCCCGCATCGTCCTCGACGACGGCGGCGCCGAAAAACTCCTCGGCAAAGGCGACCTCCTTGCCAGCCTCGGCCGCGGCATCGTCCGCGCTCAGGCGCCGCTGCTCAGCGAGCGCTAGCCGCCACTTCCGTCCGATGCGCTGTGAATACCTCGTCCCCGTCGACTGGATCCAAACAGTCCCCCTCGGACAGGCCATCCAAGAAGTCGGCATGTTTGGGAACCAAAACACCGTCTGTAAACCGACGACCCCCAAATGGCGCTCCACAGTAGAACGCCTCAAGCATCATTTCCCAAAAGCTGTCGCGCCGCCCTCGCTGTAGATGGGCATCGTTACCAAAAGTGCTCGGCGAGCTTGATCGGCAGGCCGCTGGTCTCGTCGCGCAGCGCAACGCTGTGAACGCCGCCGGGTCGGTGCGCGCCTTGTGCCGCCGGTGGCAGTCGAGCAGGCCCACTGCGCCCCCGCCGAGCACTCCAGGGTGGGCTGCAGCAGCCGCGCCGTAACCCGGTTGACGGGCGACGGTAACGGCAGCGGCGACGAGGTCGGCTGCGAAAAACGCCGGACGAAGGGCCAACCACGGCGTAGCAGCGCGGCCGGTTGCCACCCCGGAAAAGTCGGCGTACTCGAGGCGCAACCGCTGATAAACCCCGTCCTACCTATGACGATCTCTCGGACTAGAAGGGCTTTACAGTCTCCTGAAAAGCTGGTCACCTGTCCAGGTGTTCAGCGCCCGCACGATGACGGCCGGTCGCCAGGAACCGCTTAGCGTGCGACCGAATGCCTGGGACCGTTCCGTCGAACCCGACAATCTTCCACATCACGCACGTGGAGAATCTGCCGAGCATTATTGCCCACGGCTGTCTGTGGTCCGACTCGCAGGGCATCGCACGCACCTTCCCAACCACAAATATCGGCTACTCACACATCAAGCAGCGGCGCCTGAATCGTCCGGTTACGGCTGGCATTGGCGGCAGGCTCGGCGACTACGTTCCGTTCAATTTCTGCAACCGCTCGGTCATATTGTACGTCGTAGCTCAAGGACACGTCGACTACGCGCGTGGTCAAGACGAGATCGTCCATCTCTACTCCAGCGTTCAGACCGCTACGGTTCAGGGCAGGCCCTGGGCGTTCACGGATCAACATGCGGACCTCGCCTACGCGACATATTTCGCGTCATTGGCCGATCTGAAAGAGGTCGACTGGCAAGCGATGCCCCTCACTCAGTGGGGAGGGAACGACGAGGTGAGGGCACGTCGGCAAGCAGAATTTCTTGTCTATGGTTCTTTCCCCTGGTCAGCGGTCGAGGGGATCGGCGTCAAGACTTCTGCGGTCGCGGCGAAGGTCCAGGGATTGCTTCCACGTGGGGTACCGCCAGTCACGGTTCAACCCAGCTGGTACTACTAGGGGACCAACGATGATGAAGTTCGTCGCCGGTAATATCTTGGATGCCAAAGTCGATGCGCTCGTGAACACCGTCAATACAGCGGGTGTCATGGGTAAGGGTCTGGCGTTGCAGTTCAAGAAAGCTTTCCCAGCAAACTGCAAGGCTTACGAGGCCGCCGCCAAAGTTGGCGCGGTCGAGATCGGCAAGATGTTCGTCTTCGAAGCAGGCGGCATCGTGCTGCCGAGATACATCATCAATTTCCCGACGAAGGGGCATTGGCGCGGAGCGTCCAAGCTCGAGTACATCCAAGCGGGTCTTCGCGATTTGGTTGAGGTCATTCGGGATCGGAAGATCCGATCCCTCGCCATTCCGCCACTCGGAGCTGGGCTTGGCGGACTAGCGTGGCGTGATGTGCGTCCGCTGATCGAGCGCGCAGTTGGGGGACTCAAAGATGTCGAGGTTCTAGTGTTCGAGCCCAAAGGTGCGCCCGCGCCTGAGGCAATGCGGAACGCTACGCCCAAGCCGAAGATGACGCCGGGGCGTGCGGCAGTGCTTGCGCTCATGAACCGATACCTCGTCCCAGGCTATGAGTATCGACTCTCGCTGCTCGAAGTGCAGAAGCTGGCTTACTTCCTCCAGGTCGCTGGTGAGCCGCTTCGTCTCGAGTACCAGCCGCACTTATACGGTCCGTACGCCGACAACCTCCGCCACGTCCTTCACCATATCGAAGGCCACTACGTGCGTGGCTTTGGCGACGGCAAGAACAAGCCCGAGACCTCACTCGAGCTGATTGGCAACGCTGCGACTGAGGCGGAGAGCTTCGTCGAATCAAAGGAAGATTCGCAACAGCGCCTGGCGCGTGTCGCCGAGTTGATTCAGGGTTTCGAGACCCCGTTCGGGATGGAGCTGCTATCAACCGTTCACTGGGTCGCTACCCACGACGCTGATGCAGCGCGCTCACCCGACGAGGCTGTTCGCGCTGTTCACGCGTGGAATGATCGCAAGGCGACCACCATGAAGCCGCAGCAAATCAAGGCGGCCTGGCAACACATGCACGACCGAGGCTGGATCGCGCCGACGGTTTAACTGTGGGGGTGGTGTGGTGGAGCATGCGTCAGAGTGACGTC
>JAYUYU010000769.1:0-3843 GCA_043752365.1 Myxococcales bacterium
CGTCGGGTGCCCGCTCACGCACGCCACGGCGAGACTTCGGCATAATTGCCGAATCGGCTCATCCTCCGCCGCAGTGGTGGTGGCCACGCAAACTTGAAACGGAAACCGTGCGGCCAGCAGCCGCTGCAGCATGCGCTCGAGCAAGGGCCGCCCCGCGAGCGGCAGCAGGACCTTGCCGGGCAGCCGACTGGACCCCATGCGGGCTTGAACGACGACGACCGTCTTCAAGCGACCGCCTGCTGGAAGTGAGCGAGCAGCCGCGGCCGCGAAGCCAGCAACTGTCGGCACTCGGCGGCGATATTGCGCGCAGCACAGCCGTTCTGTACTGGCATCAGTCGCTTCAGCATATCGAGCGGATGGTAGGAGTGGACTTGCTTGCCGAGCGCCAGGCCCACGAAGACCACCGACGAAAACTGCGTGATCAGCACGTCGCAATTGGCGATCAGTTGCTCAGTCGGCCCTGTCGCAAGAATGCGCGCACCCGGCGCCCAGGTTGTGATTTCGGCGCTGGCGCGCTGCGCATTTTCGTTCGGGTGTAGCTTGAAGAAAAGCGGCTTATCTTGCGCAATACTTACGCACTTTCGGATAAAGCCGCGTCGATCTTCGAGCTTCAGTGTCTCTCTCGCGTCGGACGTGCAGGCCAGCACATAGTGACGGTCTGGTAGGTCGTTGCGAAGGAAGCGCGCGCAGTTGTCGAAGTTTGGCATTCCGGTGACGACGACTCGGTCGGGCCGTGCGCCGTTGGCGATGAACTGCTCCCGGTAGCCCTCGCTGGCGACGCAAAACCGATCGTAAAGGCCGCTGAGCCCGGTGGCGGCAGTTCCCGCCAGCCATCGCGGCAGGGCGTTCGGAAAGCGTCGCACCAGTTGGGCCAGGTAGTTGTCCGGATCTAAGATGCCCTCTTGCACGACCAGCATCGGTAGCCGGCGCACGTTCTTCGGAACGACCACGTCCGAACAGGTGACGACTAGGTCGTAGGCGTCGCCGCGTTGACCGTCCATGTCGACGTCCAAGCCCTCCGCCGTGAGGTAGTCGAGGCAGCGCTGGCGTAGCTTGTTGCCACCAATGGTCGGCTCGACGAGCCCCAAGGCGCGCAGCCGCGTCAAAAATGCGTCACCGTAGTAGGGGCTGAACGACGCGCTGCAGTCCGGCAACTGGGCCGCGATTTGATGCATTTGCGTGGTCTGGTTCAGCGAGCCGCAAATGAAGAAAACCTTGGGGCTTTTGGCCAATTTCAACATGCTTGCTCCAATGCTTTGGGGGCCGGCACCGCCCGCAGGTCCCACGCTAGAACGATGTAGCCGCACACCGCCCAGAAGCATTCCTTGCAGCGTTTCAGCAACAGGAAGGCGGCGGTCACATTGAGGGCGTCAGCCACATTGAGCGCGCGCAAGAACGTCAGGTAGCTCAAGTCCTGCACGCCGAGTCCGGCCGGGACCATGAACACCAAGCTGCGCAAAAAGCTGGACGAAACCTCGAGCGCACCGAGCGTAGTCCAGGGCAAGCGCACGCCGAGTAGGTAGAGAATGAGGCAGGTTTCGGCGGCTTCCAAGAGCCAGCCGAGCAGAAATGTCAGCAGGGGGAGCGGAGAGCTGAAGGCCGTTTTGAAGAACGCCTGCAGCTGTCCGTCCGTGGTCGTGAAGCGTGACTGCTGGGGAGCCAGGCGTGCCCTGAGCCAGGCTGATGGCAAGCGGGTCAGCCAGGCGTGCATGCGTGATGCCACGCGGCCGTGGGCCAAACACAAGTAGCCCGATACGGCGATCAGAAGCAGCAGCCCCGCCGCCGCCGCCAGCGCGTAGGGAAGCGCGCCATTGCCCAACACGCCCGCGGAAATACTCGATAGAATCGGCCAAGCCAGCCAGGCAAAGCCCGCTACGTACAGGCTTTGGGAGGCGACCAAGAGCCACTTGCGCGCGGCCATGCCTGCCAAGCTCGTGGGTAAGTCGGCGCCGCAGGTGCGGGCTAGCAGCACCGGTTTCATCGACTCGCAGAAGACGACGCCCATCGGCAAGGTCTGGGCCAACGCTTCGGTCGCCAGGCGCGCTCGGAACAAACCAAATAGGGAGAGTCGGCGGCCCATGCCCTCGAAGGCCATGCGCCAACCCACCGACTCGACGAACAGTGAGAGGCCTTGCGGCACGACAATCAGCAGGCCCGCGCCGCCGACGCGCCCCAAAAGCGCCGCCACACGCTGCGAATCCGTGCCACGAAACGTCCACGCAAGCGTCGCAACCGCCAGCGAAAGCCCGGCGACTCGTATGACGTTCGTAAGGTTCTGCTTGCGATCTCGTGCCACGCACCAATTCAATAAGCCCCTGGCTTTACGAATCGGTGTCGCAGCGCTAACGACCTAGACACAAGTGCGCGTCGGTTCAGTGGCTTCGCGCGCTTGGCTGTTACCGGGTTGCCTCACTACGTACGTCATCTCGTCGATCGAACGCCAGCTCGTGCCGATAGATGTACGTGTCGAGGCGCTGCCCGGCGCTCCATGGCAGCTCGGGCCCGTTCGTTGGCGAGCTGTAGTCATAAATGACTACATGGGTCGGGTCGGCGGCTTCGAGGCGCGACGGGAAGCAGGTATCTCCGCGGGAAGGCAGGTCCATGACGAACGCTAGGCGGTCTTCGGGCTTGATCCAGCGCCAAACCGAGCAGCGCTTGGCGGTGGTGATGTAGGCAAGCTCATTTTGAATCACGCGCAGCGTGCCCGACCGCTCGGAGACGTCGTAGCGACCGTCGCCGCTCAGGTTGCGCCGACCCACGACGTAGGTCTCACCGTCATGCTCGAAGATCAGCGGTGAGTCATATTTGCGTCCGTCAGCCTTGCAGGTCCAGTCGCCGAGCGTGACCCCGTTACCGCGACACAGTTTGGAGCCTGCGCCCGCAGCGTCGCCGGCTTCGTTGCGCACGACGGCCAGCAACGTATTCGAGGTGTCGATGACGAAGTCCGCTTCACTGCCGCCACCGCTCAAGACAACGGCGCCCTGCGACGAGAAGGGCCGCCAGCTTCTGCCGTCGGCCGAGCGCCAGAGCTCCACCGTCATTGGCTTGCCATTGAAGGCGTACAGATTCTCGCCGCCGCGATAGAGCACCATCAAGGCCTCGCCCGCGTAGGGCTTCACGCGCCAAGCGATGGCGCCGGCAGGCCCCGTCGGCTCGAGCCCGCTCCACGAGCCGTCCGCGAGCCGCTCGCTCACCGACACGCCTTCCGGCTGAAAATCGAACGCGTTGCTTCCAAGCCTCGCAACATAGAGAAAGAGCCGATCGCCCAGCGACAACAGGCGCGGCTCGCGCAGATCACGCCCGAGGCGAAAGCTCGTCTCGTAGCGCCAGGTCAGCTCGTCCGCGCTGCTGGCGACGTTCAGCACCACGTCGGGGCTGGCGAAATGAGTGGGCGCGGAGCGCCACGCCAAATATACCCGCCCCGCGTGCCGCAGGACGTCGAGGTTGTTGTTGGCCACCTTGACTTCGTTCCTGGGGTCGACCCCCGCGCTCGGCACAATTTGCCGGCTGGCCACCAACGACACGGTATGGCGACCCGGTTCGGCAGGCGGCGCTGGCGGTGACGGATGCTCGGCGGCCCAGTGCTCCAAGTCGACGCGACCGAAGTACTCGGCAACCACCACCTTCCACGTTCCCGCCAACGCAACCGCCGCAGCAACGCCCGCCACGGCCAACCTTCGGAGCATGCCTCAATCGTGCGACCGTTGACACATTGTTGCCACGCAATTGTTGCTCCGACACGAACACGTCACATTTCGGCGAGCCGAGGCGAGTGCTGGCTGGCGGCGCTGTTCGCCGAAGGGGCGGCTAGGCTGGAAACTGTGAAAAGCGCGGCGCCCCTAG
>JAYUYU010000770.1:0-3840 GCA_043752365.1 Myxococcales bacterium
GCGTGACGCGCGCGGACGTGCCGGGTGATGGATGAGGGTTCGCTCGTGACGCAGCCCCAGAGTCCCGTGCCGAGCGCCGTCTCGTCGGAGACGGACGTCTCGTCCGGCCACGACGTGCGCGTGAAGCTCTTCGCCCGGACCGACGTGGGTCAGGTCCGTGAGCACAATGAGGACAATTTCCTCGTCGCCGATCTGACGCGCCGCTCGCGTGGGCTGCTCGAGGCCAACCGCGCCACCGCCATCGGCCCCCAGGGCGCCGTCTTCGCGGTCTGCGACGGAATGGGCGGCGCCGCGGCCGGCGAGATCGCCAGCCAGCTCGCCGTCGACATCCTCTACGAGCGCATGGTCGACGGCCTCGAGGAGCGCATGATCAAGCGCGACGACCTCGCCCGCCGTCTGGTGCGCGCGGTCGAGTCGGCCGGCGTCCGTATCTTCCACGAGGCCAAGGCCGATCGCTCCCGGCGCGGCATGGGCACGACGGTCACCGCCGCCGCCCTCGTCGACGACCACCTCTTCTTCGCCCAGGTCGGAGACTCGCGCGGGTACATCCTGCGTGGCGACACGCTCGTGCAGGTCACGCGCGATCAGTCGCTCGTCAACCAGCTCATCGAGGCCGGCCAGCTCACCGAAGAGGAAGCGGAGACCTTCGAGCACAACAACATCATCTTGCAGGCCCTCGGCACCGCCGAAACCGTGCAGGTCGACCTCACGTACGTCGACCTGCGCCACGGCGATACGCTGCTGGTCTGCTCCGACGGCTTGTCGGGCATGGTGCGCGCCGACGAAATGCGCGAGGTGCTGCTCAGCAATCCTGAGCCCTTCGACGCCTGTAAAGAGCTGGTCGACCGCGCCAATCGCGCGGGCGGGCACGACAACATTACGGTAATCGTGGCCGTCTTCGAGGGCGCCATCGGGCCGCCAGCGCCACAGGACGTACTGGCGTACCAAAAGTACGCCCTGCCCGAGGCCCCCGCCGAGGCGACAGTGCGCGCGCCAAGCGTGCATGCACCCGAGGTCTACACCCCTCCCGCCAGCCAAGAAGCCCAGCGGGAATCGCGTCGCCTTCGCGTGGGGCACACCATGGTGGGCATGACGAACCCGATGGCAGCCACGCCTGCGTCGGGCACGCCCACGGCGCCGCGCGTCTCGAACGCGCCGGCTGCCTTCAGCTTTGAAGACGATCCGGTTTCGATCCCCACGAGCGGCCTCGCGCCATCCATGGTCGGTACCTTGGTGCTCGTCGCCATGTGCCTGGTCGCCCTCGCGGGCTTCTTGCTGCTGCGCTGAGCGCATCGAGAAGCGATGAGCCTAGCCCGCGCGGGCAAGTTGACGTTCCGCCGGTTCTTCCCGAGGTTCCTGCGGCTACTACTAACCCTGCTGGCCGTGTTGGTGGCCGGCTTTTACGGGGCAGCCAACGGCGCCAAGCGGCCCGGCTCCGGCTGGGCGTTCCAGGACCTGCCCGTGTTCGTCAACCTGGCGCCCCAGGACGTTCGGGAGCGTGCGGTGCGCGCCCTGCGCGCTGCGGCGAAAGACGACCCCGAAGCCGTGCGTGCGCGTGCCGAGCTACAGAGGTTGGGGGGCGCGGCCTTGCCCCATGTGCTGCCACAGCTGGACAGCCTGGAGCCCAGCGCGCGCGGCCGCGTGGCGATGGCGCTCGGTCCCCTCGCCCTACGCATGCGCGTGGCCAGCGTCGACGACGTTGCCACGCCCGAGCGCGCGCTCTTGTTCTTCGGCAGGTTCTGGCAAGACCGGTCAATCGACTTTCGGCCGACGACCGTGCGCCGCGCCGTCGAGCGCCTCGCCGAGCGCTCCCTCACCCTGCGTCGCGACGATGTGATTCACGCCGACACCTACGCGCTGGAGGCATTGGTGGGCGCCTTGGGCAAGGTCGAAAGTCCAGCTGACGCCGCGCGCGTTGGGCGACTGCACCCCGTGCTCATGCACATCACCAATCGCGGTGAAGCCCTGCCTCGAACGCCCGCGGTCGACCAAGCCGCGCGCGCTGCGCGGCGCTGGCAAGAGCTTTGGCTGCAAGAAGGCGCTGACTACTCGGTGCTCGAAGGGCCGCGGCGCGTAGCAGCGCTGGTCACCGAGACCCAATACGGTAAATGGCTGGCGCAGGCGTTCATGTGGGACCTTGGTCGGGCGCGCGACGGCTCGAACGTCAGCGGGGTCGTGCTCGCCGCGTTGCCCAGCAGCGCCATTCACGTGCTTTTGCTGCAACTTTTGGCGATTGGCGTGGCCCTGGGAACGGCGCTGCTCGATCGCTCTGCAGGCCTTTGGCTGCGCGCCAAAACCCGCGTGGCGGCAACGTCGGCGTCGCTGGTTGCCTCCTACCCGGTGCTCCTGACGTTGGCGCTCGCGCTCGAATTGCGGAGCGGGCACGGCGGTGTCTTGTCGCTGTGCGCCGATGGCTTGCGCCACGGCGACGTGAACCTGGTGATGGGCGCGCTGCTTGGCGTCACGCTGCTGAGTGAATTGCTGGTCACTTTGCCCTCTCGCCTGGCCGCCGCGGGCCACGCCGCAGGCAGCCAAGAGGACGACGAATGACGCCGGCCGCGCCCACGCTCCAGTTGCGTCTCTCGCAATGGATCCTCGTGCTGTGGCTGGTGCTGGGCGTGGCTGGCGGACTCTTGCCGAATGCGCCAGCCCTGCTGGTCGGCTTGGGCACTGACGCGCTGGCGCTCGCGGCCGTGCTGCTGCTGGCATTGCTGATCGGGGTACCGCTCGGAGCACTGGCGGGTAGCGGCCCGCGCTGGGTCGACGTCACGCTTTCGTTCACGACGGATTGGATCGCCGCCGTCCCCGTCGTGTTGCTGCTAGCTTTCCTGCGACCGGCTGGTGTCACGGCCACTGGCGGGCTCGTCCTGCTCGGCGTCCTGCGTTCGCTGGAGGTCGGTTGGGTGGTGCGGAGCGCTCTGCTTCGGGCAGCTGTTGTCGACACGACCTGGGCCGCGCGCAGCCTCGGCTACATGCCCCTGCGCGTGTTCCTGAACCAACGTTTGCCTGCGGCCGCCCGCCCGGCCCTTGCCCACCTGGCCCTGACGCCCGTTTGGACCTTCGTGCTCGACGGCGTCGGCACCCGCGCGGGCCTGGGCGCGGCCAGCTCGGCACGCAGCCTGGGCGCCCTGGTTGCCGGGCCCCAAACCAGCATCCCAACCTCTGCAGCGGCGATTCTGGCGGTGTTGTGCTTGACCTGGGCGCTGCACCGTCTGGGAGTCCACTACGGCTTGCGGCTCGCGCGGAAATGACAATATTACCGGCTCCCAACATGGCCGCCCTCCCCGTCGTGACCGAGCGCACCTTCGAGCAAGAAGTGCTCCAGAGCGAGCTACCCGTCTTGCTCGAGTTTACGGCCGAGTGGTGTGGGCCCTGCAAGCAAATGGCGCCCGACCTCGTGGCGCTCGCGCGGGAGCTCGAGGGCAAGGCCAAAGTGGTAACGCTCGACATCGACAAGTCTCCGAACATCCCGCGGCAAATGGGCGTTCAGTCGGTGCCCACGTTCGTCGTGTTTCACGGTGGGCGGCCCGTGGGGGGCAAAGTCGGCGCTCTGCGCAAGGCAGAGCTGCGCAGCCTGCTCGACCCGTACCTGCCTCGTGCTGAAGGCGCCATTCGCCCGGAAGAGCTCGTGCAGCTACTCAAAGCGGGCCGCGTCAGCATCGTCGACACGCGCGAAGCAGCGGTTTTCAAGCGCGCTCACCTGCCCACTGCCATCAATCTTCCGTTCGAAGAAATCGAGACCCGTTTGGCCGAGCTGCACATGCTGCCGGCCACGCCCGTTCTTTACTGCCGCGCTGGCGACCGCACCAAAGACCTAGCCGCCAAGCTCGCCGAACAGGG
>JAYUYU010000771.1:0-9561 GCA_043752365.1 Myxococcales bacterium
ATCGTGAGTTTAGGGAGAGCATCAGCGCAGTTCAGCGAGCGAGAGGCATAGCCATTGCTGGGACCGTCCGTGAAACCCACGACACGAGCTGAGCGCGACATTTCGACGACACGCGAGGCTGGGGCGCCTGTTGATGCGAGACGCCACGCCAGCGCGACGATCGCCGACTGGCCCGCGCGCCCCAAGCTTGCAACGCCGAGCTGCAACAGCATTTGACTATGACGAGGGGGCAAATACCCGCTCATCTCAAGGCCGCAGAGGCACTTCACGGCACGAAGACGGCGCAACGCTGAACACAAAGGACCGAGCCAAAGCGTCCACGTCGTGGACGCGCTTGAGCACCCGCTACGCCAAAAGGTCAGCGAGTCGTCGCTGCGCGGTGAGCGCATTCTCGCGCGCCAGATCCATTATAGCTGCGCGATTCAAAAACGAAGCCGTTGAGCTAGCCACGCCGGCATGGGTCGGAAAACGTAGACTGCGCGCGAGCGATGGAGCTTCGCCCATGGCCCAGCGCAACACATCGAAAGCGAGGGCGGCGTGGCCCGCCTCCTCTTGCGCCAGTCGGCTGGAGATGAGCGCTTCTTCGGCGACTCGTGTCTCCTGCGCCTCGGCGCCGGCGAACGCGGCTGCCAGACCTTCGTTCAGGCAGCCATCGAGCCACGTCTCGGTAATAAGACGACGCAAGGCGAGCGCTCGCGGCAGGCGACGTCGCGCGCGAAATGCTGGCGGCGTAAGCTTGAGCTTCGCGCCTCCGAACAGCTCGGCCAAGCTGGCAGCGGCATGGGTGTGACCGAGCTCTTCTTCAGCAGCTCGCAGCGCGCGCCCCACGAGTTCAAGCGGGGCGTTGAGGAGCAAAAGCTCCTGGGCTAGCTGCAGGAAAGCTGGCACGGATGCGCACTCTTCCGTGGCACGTCGCGCCCAGCGCCTGGCCTCGGGGCTTTCGCGAGCAAGACTCGTCGCCCAGCGATGCCGGGCCAACCGAGGCTGGCCCCTGTCGCCCCGGTATGACCGTCCGTCTACGCAAAATCCGGGACTGCCAAAGGTCGGCAGGACGCGAGCCCCACCGCCCACCGAGAACGCTGGCGTGAGCCACTCCTGCCGGAAGTAAATGTTGAAAATGAGAGATTCGAGAGTCACGCCGGTGTGCGGCGCGACTCGCGGTCCTTTCGGTGACTCCAGAAATAAACTGGCTCCGATCTCGCCGTCGATGGCGTATGAACGCGCATCAAACTCACCGCCACCGTGCAAGGCCCCGGTCAGCTCGAACCGTGACAGCTTGACCATCGAGAGGCGAAGGAGCGGTCCAAACCCGTGGCGCGGGGTGGAGTCGCACCTGAAGTACTGCTTGAAGTGGCGCGTCGCAAAGGCCTCGATGCCCCATTCGAAGCCTCCGCCCTCTCCCTGTGCGTAGCCGAGAAACACACCGGCCCCCCCGGTCTGAAATGGCTCTGCGCGCGCCGGTAAAGCGCACACCAGTGGTGAAAGGGCTGCCAAAACTACCAATTGCGCCTTCAACCCGTTGTGGTCCCTGATCGCCATTACGTCGGACTAGCGCCGCCGCTGAACACCGCCACGGCGCGAGGGAGCCGTTTGCTTGCGGCGCCGATGCTTTCGCCCTTACGGAACTCGTGGCACAAGCTGGCACAATGGCGGGTTTGGATGGTGAGGATTTGCGGCGCCTTTCGCTGCGGTCGCTATAGCGCACTCGGCACGGCAGTTGCTTAGCGGAGGGGGATGCTCAGGCAACTCCTCCGTCGGACCTTTCGCGCTGTTCCGCTTGCCCTCCTTTGCCTCTACGCATGCGGGCGCACGGCGGACTCGGAGAGCGACGACGTTTTTCCTGGCGCTTCTGGCAACAAGAGTGCGATCGGCGGTGGCGGCACCGGAGGAGGCGGCGCAAGTAGCGGGGTCGGCGGTGGCGGCGGCGCAAGTAGCGGGGTCGGCGGTGGCGGTGGCGGCGCGCCCGGCGGATTCTCCACCTGCTTCGAGGCGGGTTCGCCCGTCGCGACACCAGGTGGCAGTGTTCCCATCGAGCGACTCGAGGTCGGCGACTGGGTGCTCGCCTTCGACGAGCGGATGGGCGTGGTCCTTCCGCGGCGGGTTCAAGCCACGTTCGTGCACCAGGTTGCCAAGAGTGGGAGGCTTTCGCTGAGCGACGGGCGAGTCCTGAAAGTGACCGGCGAGCATCCGATTTACGACGCCAAGCTTGGTGAGTACGTTCGTGCCGACTCGCTCAACGGTGACGAAACGCTCCTCACCCTGACCGAAACGCGCACGCCTAGGCAGCAATCCCACCAGTCCACATTGGTCGACACGGCAGCGCCTAGCGTTGGCCTCGCTCACACCGCGGGTCAGGGCTTCGTCAGTCGGAGCGACGGCACGCAGGTGACGGTCTTCAACATCTCGGTTGATGCACTCGAGAATTATTTCGTCGAAGGTGTGCTCGTACACAACAAGAGCGGGTCCGGCAACAACACCTGCTTTGCGACGCCGGTCCCGTGGAGCGACGACAATTGCAGGAGCCAGTCGCAGTGCATTCACCCGAGCGAGGCGGAGCTCCACCATGTCGCGCTGAACGAGCCAGCGACGATGGGTGCTGACGGCGGAGGAGGTGCGGCCGGCCATGGTGTCGGAGGTACCCCACCAGACGCAGATGCGGGAAGTCCGGGCGCGGCCGGTGCGGTGTCCTCGAGCGACGGCTTCGCGCCGGTTAGCGCCGCAATCTGCCCGAACGTCCCCTTGGACGGGCGAGTCCTGCTGGCCCTGGACTACCGCATGCCGGACACCCTCGACGACGGCACTCCGGGTTTCGCCGTTCATACCGGCGAGGCCGCCGGCGACACCTGCTCGGGCACGCAGCTCGGCGAGGTCTGGCTCAACGAGCATGCGCCCCCAGCGCCCGGTTCCGTGACCACGCAGTGCGCCTACCTGCCACTCTCGGCCGCGCCCGGCAGCATCTCCGTACAAAGCTTGCACCCCCATGCCGAGGTCACCAACCTGAGGTTCGTGACGTCATGCGATTGCCCGCGGCGGCTCAAGTCTTGGTCAACGTGCGGCCTGGGGGGAATCAGCCTTTGCTTGTAGGGCCGCCAGGATTCAAAAGCGTGGTGAGCATCCAGGGCGACCCGTCGCGGCCAAGACGAGTCTTGCGCCGGAGCGCCCTCTCAAGTCTCCGGAATCACTTTGTATGCATGTATGCAAAGTCATTCCGGAGCTTGTGAGGGCGCCTTGCGAGCGAGGCGCGCGACCAAAGCCGCTTCGCGCCCACCTCGAGTCTTCCCCTGGCGCGCGCAGCGTGGGCGCGGGCCGACTTGTCAGTCCAAGGGACCAACGGTGCAGGCGCCCGCGCGAGCACGCCTTTGGGGAAGACCGCGGGCGCGCAGGCGTAGCCGAGCACCCGCGAGTTGGGGCAGCCCCCGCTTGCTAAGCGGACGTAGGAGAAATCCTACCGAGGGTTCGAATCCCTCCCTCTCTGCAAAATCGTAAAAGGACGCCCGGCTGCGAAATCAGTCGGTGGCTGCCCCAACTCGCAGGTGCTCGCCCCTGCGGGGCTGTGCGCCTGCGGTCTTCCTCAAAGCCGTGCTCGCCTGCGCCTGCGCGCGGCGGGGGAAGACCCGCTTTGCGCGTCGCGGGCATGCCGTGTGCGGTGGAAGGCATCGGTACATGGGGCGGCAGCCGGCAAGCTCTGCTTTCAGGGCGTCAACGCGCCACGCGACCGGGGGAAGCACACTGCGCAGCTTGGGCGTTCAGCCTCGTCGAGGCTAGAGGCTAGGAGACCAAACGTTACCGGGCGTCAAGGGCGTGAGCCCGCCGTTGATTGGGCGCGGATTTACGTGAATTTCTCAGAATAGTGTAGGAGACATAGCTACTTGGGACCCAGCCAAGCGCGATTTTCGTAACGCTCGGCACCCAGCGACCCACTAAATGGGGCGTGCTTCAACGGCGTTCTCGAACCGATGCCCCGCTCCGGCTGGTTCGGCCACACACCCCGGAGTTCGTGGGCCGTTGCGTGGCCGGGGAGGCTACCGCCTTGCGGCAATTGTTCGACATGGAACGGCATCGCGTCCATGCCCTGCTGTTTCGAGTAGTTGGGTCGAACACCGCGCTCGAAGATCTGCTGCAAGACGCCTTTCTCGAGGTGTTTCGATCGCTTCCAAAGTTTCGTGGTGAGTCCTCGCTGCGCACGTGGATCGACCGTTGCGCCGTGCGGGTTGCCTATGCCTATTTCGGCCGCAAGGCACGGGCGCCAGTTTTGGAGCCGCTGGAAGAGCCGCAGAGCGGCGGTCCTAACGCCGAGGAGCGCGTTTCGCAGCGTGAGGCGGCCCGCCGGCTCTACGTCGAACTCGCACGGCTCGAGCCGAGACTGCGCCTCGCCTTTACCCTGTATGCCATCGAGGATAGATCGATTCGTGAAGTGGCCGAGCTCATGGGATCCTCGGAGGTGAGCGCGCGGGTTAGGGTTTGGAGGGCGCGGCAGGCGATTGAAGCTCGCGCCAAGAAGGACCCTTTGCTGGCGGAGTTTCTGACCGGCGGTCTCGACCGCAGCAAGGACGCTACTTGATGCGGAAACCATTGAATGTCGTCGTGGAACCGCTGAGCCCACGCCGGTGGGTCAGGGTCGAGCGCTCACTGTTCGCTCGCTTCGAGGCGGAGATGCCGGAAGCGACTAAGGGCACTATCGAGGCGCGAGCCCGTGGCAAGGCCTCGCTGGTGTGGCTATCGGCTGCCGCCATGGTGTGCGTGGCCAGCTTGGCCTTGGTGCTCGGTACGCGACGGTCTGTCGAACAGATGGCGGATCACACATCCCGCGTTACCACCGGCGTGTCGGCGTCGCATCTGGCGCTTCCGGGCCTTGCCATCGATGTTCAGCCCGAGTCGGCAGTGGTAATTGGCGGGGAATCGGACAAAGGCAGGCTCGTCGTGGTGGATCGTGGCGGCATCGTCTGTGACGTGGCTCCGCGCAGCGCCGAAAAGCCGCTGATCATTCAGGCGGGGGAAGCGCGCGTCAAAGTCGTGGGAACTCGCTTTACGGTGAGTCGGCTCGGTGACAGTGCTCGGGTTGCAGTCGAGCGAGGCTTGGTGGAGGTTGCGGCGCGCGGCGTCGTGGCGCGCGTCGGCGCAGGTCAGGTGTGGCCGGCCGAGGCGCCGCCCGTCGCGCCTGCGTCACCCAACGTCGCGGATCGGAGTGACGCTACGCCGGCCGCTAGCGTCCGCGGCGGCAAATCCGAAGCGGCTCCGAGCAAGAGCGCGGCAAAGGCTGGGCGGGAGCCAGCAGAATCGTCAGCTTCGGTCGGCGCGCCAGCTTCGCCGCCGGAACCCACGCGGCAAGCGCAGTTCGAGGCAGCCACCCGTCTGGAACGAACGCAGCCAGCTCGCGCGTCGGCCCTATACCAGGCGCTGGCCAGCGGCTCCGACTCTTGGGCGCAAAATGCGCTCTATGCCGATGGCAGGTTGCAGGCCTCACTCGGCAACAGGTCCGAGGCGCGGCGCTTGCTGGGGCGCTACCGGACTCGGTTCCCCCACGGAACCAACGCCGAGGATGCGCGAGCCGTGCTCGAGGGACTGAAGTAGTCTCGGCTCGGTGCACAGGCTCGGGTCATTGCTGCTGATCGGCGCGGCGCTCTGCGTCACGCTGCAGGCTCGAGCCAGCGCGCGGCGCGTGGCGCTCGTCGGAGACGACACGGAGCTGGGGAGGGCGCTCGCGCTCACCCTTTCGGTCTGGGATGTGGAAACTATCTCGACGGACTCGGCGCCGCCGGAGTCCTCCCAACCGCAAGCCACGCTGCAAGCAGATCAGCTCGTGCAACTACTCCGCGTTGACGGACTGGTTTGGATTTCCGAATCCGGTGACGCGTCCGTGCTGTGGATCTATGACGCCCACAGTCACGAGACCACGACGCGCGTGCTGGCCGTGCAGCGGCCCTTCGACAGTGCCGCGGCGGCCGGCATCGCGCTCAGCGTCAAGACCGCGCTTCGCGCCAGCATCGAGCCAGCACCGGCGCCTCCGCCCCGGGGCCATGACTTGGCAGCGCGCGTCGCCCCGCCGTTACCGCGGGTCTCCATCAGTGCTGCGGTTGCGGCAACCTGGCTGGCTGAAGGCGGGGCGACGGCGAGGTTCTCGCTCACCAGCGTCGTCTGGGTCGCTGCACAGCGGCGCCTCGGAGTGGGATTGACGCTCGGCGGTAGCCCCGGTGTCCAGCTCGTGAGCCCCGGCTTTCGAGGTCGCTACCGCGAGCTGGGGTTCGGCGGCTACGGCCATTTGCGGTTCGTCTCGGCCGGTGCGGTCAGCGGGTCGAGCTTCGCCGGTGTCGCGACCCACCTCGCGCTGCTCGACGGCCAAGTCGCCGGCGACTCGGCGCCGACCGCGGTCAAGCGCTACAATGTTTCTGTGGACGCGGGCCTGCAGCTCGATTTCGCGCTTGTTGGCGGCCTGTTTTGCGGGGTCAGCGGGCAGGGCTCGTACTTTCCCGCCTACCAGCGGTACCTCGTAGACGGGGCGCCTGTGTTTGCACCCTGGCAGCTCGTGCCGAGCGTCGGAGGGCACGTCGGTGTCAGTCTGTTCTAGCACCCGAGCGGCGCTGGTGGCTGGTACGGCGTTTCTCCTCGGCAGCTGCGGCCGCGAAGACATCGAGCTAGCCCATCGGGCTGCCATGCCATCTAGCGGCGGGTCGGGCGGCTCGTCTGCTATCGAGCAAGACTGCCGCGCGTCGGTTCCCCCCGATCTGCTGGCGCCGCGGCCACCGATGGGGTGGAATGGCTATAACGCCTTCGAATGCGCACCTGAGCTCGATGAAGTGAAGGTCAAAGCCAATATCGATGCGTTGATCGCGAGTGGCATGCAGGCGGCGGGCTACCAGTTCGTCAATCTGGACAAGTGTTGGCAAGGTCCCCGCTCGCCCGATGGACGACGTACGTTTGATCCCGTGCGCTTGCCCGGCGGAATCGCGGCATTGTCCGACTTCATTCACCAGCGCGGGCTCTCGCTCGGGATCTTTGCCCCCACTCACGACTGCCTCGACGCACCCGGCGGCGCGGACCACGAGGCCGTTGACGTCGCTTCCTATGTTGCGTGGGGAGTCGACTACGTCAAGTACGTGAGCTGCGAGACCGGTGCGGCGGGCGAAGACGCCGTGGTCAATCAGCTGGCGCGAGAGCTCGCGACCGCGGCTCGACCGATGCTGCTGAGTATCACCGATCCTCCTTTCGCCGAGTGGATGCCGGAAGTGTCGCAAGTTTGGCGCACCGGTGCGAACGCGGCACCGATCTGGGAGACGATCGTCGAGGCCATCGACACGACGACGCCACTCGCGGCCTACGCCAGGCCAGGTGGCTTCAACGATCCGGATGTGCTCGAAATCGGCAATGGCGCGCTCAGTGAAGGCGAGCAGCGCGTTCAATTCTCCGTCTGGTCGATCCTTGCGGCTCCACTGCTCGCCGGCAACGACCTGTCGGTCATGAACGAGTCGGTGCGCACCATCCTCACCAACACCGAGGTGATCGAGCTCAATCAAGACCCTCTGGCCCTACAAGCCGCGGTGCTACGTCGCGACGGTGGCGTCGACATCCTGGCCAAACCTTTGGCTGATTGCGGAGCCCGAGGGGTCGTGCTCTGGAACCGCGAGACGACGCCACAGCAGGTCAACCTCACTTGGAACGACCTGTGGCTCGCACCAGGATCCGCCAAAGTTCGCGATCTTTGGAGTCACAGCGAGCTCGTGCCGGAACCCGATGGCATTTCAATCAGTGTCCCCGGTCACGACGCCGTGGCACTGCGGGTGGTCGGTGTCGAGCCCCCCTTGCCAGCTGGTGAGGTCTTTCTCAGTGACATTCCCTGGAGCTACGCCGTCAACGGACATGGCCCGCCCGAGCTCGACACCAGTAACGGAGAAAACGCGCCGGGCGACGGTCTGCCCCTGCGCATACGCGGCGCCGCCTACGACAAGGGTCTGGGCGTACATGGGCCGTCGCTCGTTCGTTACCGCTTGGGTCAGGCGTGCTCACGATTCACGGCGGATGTCGGAATCGACGACGAAACTGCGGGCAAAGGCAGCGCAAGCTTTCACGTCTTTGCCGACGGCCTGGAGCTCTTCGATAGCGGCTTGATGACCGGCGCTACACCACCGAAGCGCGTGAACGTCGACCTGACAGGCCGGCGGGATCTCCGCCTGTTCGTCGGCGTTGGCGGAGACGATTTCCACTTCGATCACGGAAATTGGGCAGGCGCTCGATTGTCTTGTGACCGGGCGCCGTAACGTGCGGTCGCGGACCTATGGAACCAGCAACTCATTCACCACGGTCCCCCCTTCTTCAGCAAAGCGTAGAGCTCGCGGCGCGCCTTGCGCAGCCGTGAATAGGCAGTAAACAGCGGAATAGACAGCTGCTCGGCGATGTCCCGCATGGGCGTCTCGTCCAGCTCGTGCATGATTACCACGGCACGCCTTTTGAGCGGAAGCCTTGCTAGCGCCTCGAGCAGCAAGCGGCGCCCCTGCGTCGCCGCGAGCATGTCATCGGGGCGAGCCCCGAGATCTTCGGCGTCGTGCGACTGGCTCAAGAGCTCGCGGCTGCCTCGTCGTCGGCACGCTGAAGCTACTCGAAACGCGATGCCGAAGAGCCAAGGCCTGAGCGGCCTCGCGCGGTCGTAGTGGTTCCAACGGCGCAGCATGACCAAGAAGACCTCGTGTAGGAGGTCTTCCCTATCGTTGCTCGGGACCCCTAGGCGACGCAAGGACGCGATCAGGTAGTCGAGCTCACGGCTGTAGAACTGAAAGCAATCGCTCACCTCCGAGGGCTCGGAAGCACCTCGGTTCGAAGGGGCTTCCCGCGGCATGATCGCCAGCCAAGGAACGACCTCTAGTCGCCTTGGAGCAGATGCTTCAATCTTGTAAAAACCACGCATCGTAACTCGCCAGGCTGGTTGTGGGGTGCAACGGGCATGGAGCTAGTGGTGCCGAAGGGTGCGAGCGTTACAAGAAATCGCACTCTGGTCGACGCGACGATTCACACAGAGACTCCTTTACTCATGAGCCAATCACTCATGCCGGTAGCAAGCCCAGCGGTAGTTGGTACGTGACACCGATTCACGCGGTGCTACGGGCACGTGACGGCAAGGTCATCTTGACGGGCACCGGACGCATCGCACGACAGCTGCGACGGCAGCACACAGCGCAGTTACGGCCTGACGTTCGTGCTCGATCCGATCCAAATCGACGCCATCAATGATGGTGCAACGATATTGGTGCAGCCCTGCCGGTTTCACAACGTCGGGGCAAAGGCACGCGCCCTCGCTCCGGGCAGTTCATCGATCACTTGGTGAGGCAGCAGACCTCGGCAAGATGAAGACCCCCAGCCTGTGTCGCACTCGTGCCGGCGCCCAGGTTCCACACCGTCCGCTGCTGCGCAGGACCTTGGCGGTCGACGTCGAGACGTTACCTACGCGCTAACTATTCGTTACCATGAGACTTTTCTCCTTCGGGTTGTGTTCAGCCGGTTTGCGGCCGCCCGCCGCCGCTCCCGGAAAACCAACCGAAAGTTGAGCCACTTTGAGGCGGTCAGACACTCTAC